>CBDUKI010000084.1:0-9376 GCA_965367765.1 uncultured Henriciella sp. | reverse complement strand
TGGCGTCTTCACCACATTCGCAGCCTATGAATTCACATCCGTCACAACCAATCGCGAAGACGGTACATTTGGCGGCGGCAACCTGCACCGCAACGTTTTCTTCAGGGGGGCGGCCCCTGACCGGGCTTTCTCGACCCTTGATTCAACCAATCCCGAAGACTTGTGGAACTGGATGGATAACCAGCGCGATGCCGGCTTTGAAGCGATTGCGATTCCGCACAATTCAAACGTCTCTAACGGCCAGATGTTCAAGCTGGAGACCTATGAGGGCAATCCCCTGACGGCAGAATATGCCGGCCAGCGGATGCGCAACGAACCCCTGGTCGAAGTTACCCAGGTCAAGGGCACGTCCGAAACCCATCCCGATCTGTCGCCGAACGACGAATGGGCAGATTTCGAGATCTATGATCGTCTGCTCGGTAATTATGACGTATCCACCACGCAGGGCAGCTATGTTCGTGAAGCCTATCAAAACGGCGTCAAATTTGCCGAGACCGAAGGCTTCGACCCCTTCCGATTTGGCCTGGTCGGGGCGTCTGACAGCCATGTTGTTGGCGGCGCCTATGCCGAGGATGACTACTGGTCCAAGATCGGCATTGTCGATGGCACACCAATGGCTCGTGGCTCCATCCCGTTTGGCGGGGCCAAGACCTGGGAGAGCCAGCCAGAGAACACCATGACACTGAATGCGCGTGAATGGTTCTCGCGCTGGGGGGCCTCTGGCCTGACCGGTGTCTGGGCCGAAGAAAATACTCGCGAAGCGATTTTCGACGCCTTTCGCCGCAAGGAGACGTTTGCCACCACGGGTCCGCGCATCAAGGTGCGCTTCTTTGCCGGGTTCGACTATCCCGACAATCTCATCACCTCGCCCGATCTGACCCAGGTTGCCTACGATAACGGCGTCCCTATGGGCGGCGACATCATTGGTCAGGGTGAAGTGCCAAGCTTTATCGTCTGGGCCCAGCGCGACCCGAATGCGGGTGCCTTGCAACGCGCCCAGGTCGTCAAGGTCACCTCCGAAGGGGAAGAAATCTTTGATGTCGCCTGTCATGTTGGCACGCCAGACCCGGACACGCATCGATGCACAGATAACGGGGCATCGGTGGATCTTTCAACGTGCGCCCCACAGGGCGATGGCGCGGGTGAGCTGAAGGTGCAGTGGACTGACCCGACCTTCGATCCTGGGCAGTATGCAACCTATTATGTGCGCGTCCTCGAGAACCCAACCTGTCGCTGGTCGACCTGGGAAGCGATCCGCAATGGCACCCCGCCAAACCCGGATCTGGTCACGACAATTCAGGAACGGGCCTACACATCCCCCATCTGGTACGCCCCTGCGAACTAGATGAAAAACATACTCCGAGACCCTCTGGTTCATTTCATCCTGGCGGCTGGCTTGATGTTCACGGCCTATACCGTGCTAACGGCCCGCTGCGCCTCCACCGAGCACACGATTTTCGTCTCCACTTCGGAAATGGAACGCATGGCGGCGCTCTATGCCAGTGAGGCTGGCACCCTGCCGTCTGCGGACGATATGCAGGCCATGGTCATAGATCATGTCCAGCAGCAGGCCCTGGTCCGCGAAGCGCGCCGCCTGGGCCTGGATGACGGCGACATCGTGGTTGACCGCCGCCTGGCCCAGAAGATGACCTTCATGATCGCCGACATGGCCGAAGTCCCAGTGCCGGATGAGGCGACCTTGCAGGCTTGGCTGGAGCGCTACCCAGAGCGCTTTGAAACCCCGGCCCGGATCAGCTTCCAGCACGTCTTCTTCGCGGATGCACAGGACGCGCGCATGCTTGCCACGCTGCAGGAGCTGCAGGACGCAGGTGGCGACGCCTGGCGTGCGCAGGGCGATCCATTCATCCTGCAACGCGAATATGCTGACCTGCCAAGGCGCGAACTCATCCGCTTGTTCGGCGTCGACATGGCCAGCACTCTGCTATCGCAAGAGCATGCGCTGGGCACATGGTTCGGGCCGGTCCGTTCGGCCTATGGCGCACATCTGATCAATATTGTCGGCCAGGCCGACAGCCAGCGCCCGACACTGGACGCGGTTCGCAGCGCCGTCGAAGCCGACTGGCGCGATGCCCAGGCCCGTCGCCTCAATGCTGAGGCCATTGCCGATATTGTCGCGAAGTATGATGTGGTCATTGAAGCGGACGAAACATGAGCGCTGCAAGTCGGTGGCTCCTCCTGGCATGGCTCGTCCTTGCCCTTGCGCCGTTTGCCCGCGCGCATGAGGTCAATCCCGCTTATCTCGACATTCAGGAAACCGCGCCCGGCCAGTATTCCATTCTCTGGAAACAGCCGATCAAGGATGGTCGGCGCCTGAAAATCGATCCAGTCTTTCCCGAGGCCTGCGAAAAACAGAATGTTTCAGTCTCTCCCGCGCCAGGCGTCATCGTCGAACGCTGGCAGACCAGTTGCGATCTGACAAATGCATCAATCTCGATTTCCGGTCTGGAACGGACCCTGACCGACGTTTTCCTGCGCCTGGAGCCGTTCGATGAGCCAGCCGTGTCAGCGGTTCTCCGGCCCAGCCAGCCCGTACTTGAGCTTTCCGCACCCAGCCCTGTTCCGGTGCTCGCCTATCTCAGGCTCGGCGTCGACCATATCCTGTTCGGCTTTGATCATCTTCTCTTCGTGCTCGGCCTCATGCTCATCGTCCAGGCCCGGCAGGTCCTGTGGACGCTTACCGCCTTCACCATAGCCCATTCGATTACACTCGCCCTTTCCGCCCTGGCGGGGGTCTCCCTGCCCGGCCCGCCTGTCGAAATCGCGATCGCCATGAGCATTGTCTTGCTCGCCATCGAAGCCCTTCGCCATTCCAGGGGACAGGCCTCGCTCAGCATTCGCTATCCCTGGGCCATCGCGTTTGGCTTCGGCCTGCTGCACGGGTTCGGCTTTGCCGGTGCTCTGGCCAGTATCGGCTTGCCCGCCGGGACCGAGATCCTGGCACTGGCCCTGTTCAATATTGGGGTCGAGCTTGGGCAGGTCCTGTTCGTTGGTGCCGTTCTGGCTGTGGTCTGGCTGGTTACGCGGATCAGGCGCGTGGCCCTGCCTCCCCTAATACACGTGGCGGCTTATGGCGTCGGTATTGCCGGAACCTACTGGATCATCGAACGGCTATATGCGACCTTCCTGCCACTGCTCTAGCGCCTGAATGGTGCGCCGCATCAGCTCCGGCCAATGATGATGGCCTCGATGGATTTCTGTAGCTTGTCGACCATGTCGGGCTGGCTCCAGAACCGGTGATCGCCCGTGTCACTGGCGTCCAGTGCCGCTTCCCGCGCTTCGAGGATAGATTGCATCGAGATGCCCGCGAATAACAGCCTGCGATTGACGTCCGCCAAAGGCTCGTCTTTCAGAAAGTGCCGGAAATGGTTCAGGCAGCGCTCATAGCCTTCCGAGAATTTACCGCGGACGGTTTCATCAAACAGGTCACGGCGTTCGCGCTGCAAATTGCCGATGAAGCGCAAATAAGTCTCGCTCTCGCCCGTATCGCCGACAATATCCAGCCCGGGCAAGACGAAGGCGCGCATGACATCTTCAAATCTGATCGGGCCGTCCGCCTCGGCCTCATCCAGCAGGGCCTGACGCACCTCATCAATGCTCTTGGCCCCATCGACCAGCAATTCGCGCAGGAGGTCATCCTTGCTGCCGAAATAATAATGCACCGCCGCCGCGTTGCGCTGCCCGGCAGCCCCAACAATTTCGCGCATGCCGACGGCTGCGATGCCGCGGGTGGCAAACAGGCGCCTGGCCGCGCGTTTCAATTCGCCGCGGGTGGCATCGCCGCGACTGATCGGTTTATTCAAAGTCTTGTCCATCGCCGGCACAATGGTGGAATGAACAGCGCTTCGCAAGGGCTTGACGGTTCTCTGAGGCCGTCGATAATAAAACAAATGACTTAAATAATATCGGGGAGTGGAATCTTGAACGTCTTGGACTTTTCCGGAAAGACCGCGCTGGTGGTTGGTGGATCGAGTGGGATCGGTCGCGGCATAGCCTGCGCCTATCGCGATGCAGGTGCACGTACACATGTCTGGGGCACGCGACCCACGCTGGAAGATTATGACGCGCCTGAAGAGCTGGCCGGGACGAGCTATGCGCAGGTCGATGTTGCCGATGCGGCGCAGGTTGAAGCCGCCGAATTGCCGTTCGATACGCTCGACATTCTTGTCCTCTGCCAGGGCACGGTGATGTATGAACGCAAGGAGTTCGAAATCGCGAACTTCCGCCATGTCGTCGAGGTCAACATGAACTCGATGATGACCTGTGCGCAGAAATTCTTTCCCCAGCTGAAGCAAGCCGGAGGCACGATCATCACCGTGTCCAGCACCGCGGCCTATCATGCCACGCGCGGTAACCCGGCTTACAATGCCAGCAAGGCTGGAGTGGTTGGCCTGACCAAGACACTGGGCCAAGCCTGGGCGAACAAGGGCATCCGCGTCAACGGCATCGCGCCAGGCCTCGTCGATACCAAGCTCACCAAGGTGACGACAGAGCATCCCGACCGGCTGGCCGGGGCCTTGCGTAATATTCCACTTGGCCGACTTGGCGAACCAGCTGACATGGCTGGCGCAGCCCTGTTCCTCGCCTCGCCGCTATCGACCTATATCGCTGGTCAGACCATTATCGTCGATGGTGGCCTGACCCTGTGACACCCTTGCCGGGCAGGCCATTCGTGACAACAATGCCCGGCAGACAAGAAGACAGGCAAGTGCGCCACCAAAGAGCGCGCAGCCAGGAGGAAACCCGTGACCGAGCCCATACTCGAACCAGACCTGCCGATCATTGACCCCCACCACCACCTCTGGGACCTGCAGCCCCTGCTGGCATCCAGAAAGCCGGACGGCCACCCGTTCAGCGAGATTTTCAGCCAATCGCCGCAATACCTGTTCGAGCACTTGCTGGCCGATGCCCGGTCTGGCCACAACATTGTCTCCACCGTTTTCCTGCAATGTTCAGCCTTCTACAGCGCAGATGCCCCCGAAGAGCTGAAACCGGTTGGCGAGGTGGAATATGTCAACGGCGTGGCCGCGCGCAGTGCCAGCGGCCTCTATGGCGATTTTCGTGCCTGTGCCGGAATTGTCGGCCATGCCAACCTGTTGCTGGGCGACAAGGTCGCGCCCGTCCTCGAGGCCTTGATCGCGGCAGGCAATGGCCGGTTCCGGGGCATTCGTCACAGCGCCTCATACGATGCCGACAACCGCGTACTTGGCCCGCTCGTCCACGCCCCTGCACAACTGTACCGCAACCCGGTCTTCCGTGAGGGGTTTGCGCAACTGGCCAAATACGGGCTGAGCTTTGACGCCTGGATCGTTGAACCGCAAATCCCGGATGTGACCGACCTGGCGCGCGCCTTCCCCGACACGCCAATCGTGCTCGACCATGTCGGCACCCCGCTTGGTCTCGGACGATATGCCGGCACCCACGATGAGCGGTTCGGTATCTGGAAAGCAGCGCTGGCCGAACTGGCCGCCTGCCCGAATGCTTTTGTGAAACTTGGCGGTCTTGCCATGCCGTTCTGCGGCTTTGAAAATATGGGGCCGGGTGTCAGGCCAGATTCTGAAACGCTGGCCAACCATTGGCGCCCCTATATCGAAACCGCCATCGAGCTATTCGGTGCGGAGCGGGCAATGTTTGAAAGCAACTTCCCGGTTGATCGATGGGGCGCTGACTACGCAACCTTGTGGAATGCTTTCAAACGCATCGCGCAGGGGGCTACCGACACGGAAAAGCGCCACCTGTTCTCTGGTGCTGCCGCCAGTTTCTACAGGCTGAAAAAGCCGTGATCCGCGTTTCGCCCACGCTGCCAAAAAGGACACAAGTCCATGCATGACCTCATCATCCGCAACGCCAATATCCATGACGGCACAGGGGCGCCCGCCTTTGCGGGCGACATCGCCATTGACCAGGGCGTAATCTCCAGCATCGGCAAGATTGAGCAAGCTGCAAAATCAGAAATTGATGCAGACGGACAGGTTGTCACGCCGGGCTTTGTTGATATTCACACTCACTATGATGGCCAGGTGACCTGGGGCGATGCCCTGTCGCCATCCTCTCTCCACGGCGTCACCACTGCGGTCATGGGCAATTGCGGTGTTGGCTTTGCGCCTTGTCGGCCGGTTGATCATGATCGCCTGATCCGCCTGATGGAGGGGGTCGAGGACATCCCCTTCCCGGTCCTCTCAACCGGCCTGCCCTGGAACTGGGAAAGCTTCCCGGACTATCTCGACTCCCTGTCGGACAAGGCGTTCGACATTGATATCGCGGCCCAGCTGCCACACGCGGCGCTACGGGTCTATGTCATGGGCGAGCGCGGCGCCAATCGCGAAGATGCGAGCGAAGACGACATTGCCGAAATGCGCATCCTGGCTGAAAAATCCATGCGCGCGGGGGCGCTCGGCTTTTCAACCTCGCGCACGCTCAACCACCGCACGTCGGATGGCCAGCCAACCCCGACCCTGACGGCCAGTGAGGCTGAACTGACCGGCATTGCCATGGGCCTGGCCGATGCTGGCACGGGCGTCCTGCAATTCGTTTCAGACTTCAACGACCCGCAAAAGGAAGCCGCCATGCTGCGCCGGATCGTCGAAGCCTCCGGGCGTCCGCTCTCGGTCTCCCTGGCGCAGGCGGATATTGCACCAAATAGTTGGCGCGATCTGCTCGGCGCGATTGAGGCGGCTGTGCAAGAGGGCGTTCCGATGCGCGCCCAGGTCGCTGGGCGTCCGGTCGGGGTCTTGCTCGGCCTTGAGCTGACGATGAACCCGTTCTCGGCCCATCCGCTCTACCAGACCATTGCCGACCCGCCTTTTGAACAGCGTGTCTCCACGTTGCGTGACCCGGATTTCCGGGCCCGCCTGCTGGCCGATCAGCCAGATGCGGACAATCCATTTGCCGCGATGATGCTACGCAGTTTCGGCAAGATTTTCACACTCGGCGACATCCCGGATTATGAGCCGACAAGTGAACGCACCATCGAACATATTGCCCAAGCACGCGGCGTCTCCAACCTGGAAGCCGCGCTCGACCTGATGCTTGAGGATGAGGGGCGCGGCATGCTGTACCTGCCCTTCCTGAACTATGCGCAAGGCTCACTGGACCCGAGCTATGACATGCTTTCCAGCGAGGCGACCCTCCCTGGCTTGTCGGATGGTGGTGCCCATGTCGGCATGATCTGCGACGGCTCCTTCCCGACCAGCATGATCACGCACTGGACACGCGACCGTACGCGCGGGCCGAAATTCCCGCTGGAATGGATCATCAAGCGCCAGTCGCATGACACCGCCAAATGGATGGGCCTGAACGACCGCGGGACATTGCAGGTCGGCAAACGAGCGGACATTAACATCATCGACTATGACGGGCTGACCCTGCACAAGCCATTCATCACCCATGACCTGCCTTCGCATGGCCGACGTCTGATGCAAAAGGCCGATGGCTATACAGCAACGCTTGTCGCTGGCGAGGTCGTCTATCGTGACGGCGCGCCAACCGGTGCCCGCCCAGGCCGTCTCGTGCGCGGCGTCAGATAGGTTTACGCCTCTGCAAGCCGATTGTGCTAGCACGTGCAGATGATGGCAAAGACAGACCTATCGCGCCCAGAACTATGGCCAGATGGCCAGTGCCATCTGCACCTGCGCGACGATACCGAAATCTGGCTCGCCACCGACACGGCCGCACACGATCCAGCCATCGACCTGTCCGACCATGAGACCAGCCGGATCAATCGGTTGAAAGCTCCGCAGGCGGCGGCCCGGTTCGAACGGTCGCGACGCTTCATCCGCGCCTGGCTCGCCCACGCCCTGAACTGCCCGGCGCATGAGGTTCGCATAGAGCTGTCTGACCTTGGCGCCCCCCTGCCATTTGCTGGCACCGACAAACCGAACCCCAGTTGGTCACGCAGCGAAGGCTGGACCGGGCTCGGCCTGTCGCGTCACCCGGCTTTCGGGCTGGATATCGAACGCCCGCGCCCATTGGATCACCGTGCCATGCTCGAAACGATCTGCGGGGAAGGTGAGTTGGGCGTACTATCCACTCTTCCAGAGACTGAAATCGCCGACCTGTTCTGGCGCATCTGGACCGCCAAGGAAGCCATTCTGAAGGCGCTTGGCACGGGCTTCCAGACCCCGGCCGACCAGCTTGAATTGCCGATTGGCCAGCTCACGAAAGCTGACCAGCCCTTGCATTTCGACACCTTGTTCGGGGCCACAGAGTTGCACCTTAAACGGTTTGGACCGCTCTATCTTGCCGGTGCCTGGATCAATCGCTGAAATGCGCGCGCACTGAAAACGCCTTCGCCTCGTAGATTTTCAGCCCATCACACCACAGCTCGCCGCGCGCACTGACGGTGATGTGATCGTCTCGCCCGGCAATCTCAGTGATCTCGACCAGCGTCTTGACCCGCTGGCGCACCGGCGTGACCTGGCCGCGATAAGTCCAGGCCATCGGGCACCCAATGGCCAGCGCCTCAAACCGGGTCTTTCGTCTATCAGGAACCAATTGCTTCAACAGGATCGCCCGCTCGAGCAGTTGCACCAGCGCGTCCAGGCCCAGTGAGCCGGGCTGGACCGGATCCTGGAAGAAGTGCGCCTTGAAGTACCAGGCATGCGGGTCAATCGCCTGATGACCGCGCGCCAGGCCAAGGCCTGCCGCCCCACCCTCTGGATCGAAGTAATCGACGTGGTCGAGCATCTTCATCATGCCCGTTGGCAAGGCTCGCGACGGGTCTCGCACCTTTACCTTGGCCCCGTCCTGCATCGCAAACCGCGTCTCTTCCTCGGTGCGTTTCAGGCCAACCTGCTGGGCCATTGTGGCTTTTGGAAAGAAACCGAAACTGGTCGAGAAAGCCATCACCACATCGCCCGCCTCGGTCGTGACCTCGACATCGAAGAACACGATGGTCGTCGCCCCGGCGCGCGAAAAATTGGTCATCACCGATCTGGTGACCAGCTTGCCGACATCCGGGCCGACCTCTCCCAACACCTCACCGTCGCCATCCAGATTGCGGAACAGCTCGCCGCCATTCAGGGCGAAGCCGCCATGACTGGCCAGCCAGCCACATGGTTGCAGGGCCACTTCCAGCAGGACGGCAAACGGCATCTTGGCGTTCCGGTTCGCCTTGAAATACCAGTCGCGCGGCTGCACGTGATATTCGCACACCACAGTTGCCCCAATTTCCGGTGCATTGGGCCGGGTCGAAACAGACACGACTTTCGAGATCATGTGATACGGCGCTTGCGGCAAGCGCGGGGCCCAACCGGCCTCGTCAAACGGACGATACATGTCGCCAAAGGCGTCCGAAGGTGCCCCATTCCCGCAGGCCTGCAGCGCGGCCCAATCCCCACGCGACTCGCCCATCGGCCCG
>CBDUKI010000083.1:0-9460 GCA_965367765.1 uncultured Henriciella sp. | reverse complement strand
GATGACCAGTTCGCTGGCCCCTTCAGGCGCGGCGATTGGCAAGTCTGTCGTTGGCTTTGCTGCCCCCGGCGCGCACGCACCCAATGCGAGGGCGTAAGCGCCCACCGCCAATTTGGATACATGAAGACCGGTCGGCTTGATCATCGGCTTGGGGTTACCCTTTCACCGCAGCGACGATTTTCTGGGCGGCGTCGTCAAGATCGTCCGCCGGGATCACGTTCAGGCCGGACCCGGCAATGATCTCCTTGCCCTTGTCGACATTCGTGCCTTCCAGGCGCACGACCAGCGGCACGGAAAGATTGGTCTCTTTCACGGCCTGGATGACACCTTCGGCAATCACGTCACACTTCATGATGCCACCGAAAATGTTCACCAGGATGCCCTTCACGTTCGGGTCCTTCATGATGATCTTGAAGGCTGCGGCCACTTTCTCCGCGTCGGCGCCGCCGCCCACGTCACAGAAATTGGCTGGCTCTTCGCCGTACAGCTTGATGATGTCCATGGTCGCCATGGCCAGGCCCGCGCCGTTGACCATGCAGCCAATCGTGCCGTCGAGGGCGATATAGGCGAGGTCCCATTCGGACGCCTCGATCTCTTTTTCGTCTTCCTCGGTCGTATCGCGCAGTTCCATGATGTCAGGATGGCGGAACAGGGCATTGTCGTCGAAGCTGACCTTGGCGTCGAGAACGCGCAGGTGCCCATTGTCCATGACGATCAGCGGGTTGATCTCCAGCATCGACATGTCTTTTTCGGTGAACGCCTTGTACAGGATCGGGAACAGCGCCATGCCGTCTTCGCGGGCAGCGCCTTCGAGTTTCAGCGCGTCGCAGAGCTTGGACGCCGCCTCTTCGTCAACACCGCCGCCAACCGGCAGGGTCAGGATTTTCTCAGGCGTGGCGTGGGCCACTTCCTCAATGTCCATGCCGCCTTCGGTTGAAGCCACAAAGGCGATCTGGCCAGAGGCGCGATCGACCAGCATGGAGAGGTAAAGCTCGCGATCAATATCGGCGCCGTCTTCGACATAGAGGCGGTTGACCTGCTTGCCTTCGGCGCTGGTCTGGGCGGTCACCAGGTGCTTGCCCAGCATCGCCTTGGCGTTTTCCATGACCTCATCCTTGGAGAAGGCGAGGCGCACGCCGCCCTTTTCCCCGGCGTCCGGCTCGACGAACTTGCCCTTGCCACGGCCACCGGCATGGATCTGGCTCTTCACCACCCAGAGCGGTCCAGGCAGCGTTTCAACAGCGGTCTGCACGTCTTCCAGCGTCAGCACAGGCACACCCTCAGCGACCGGTGCACCAAAGGATTTCAGGACAGCTTTGGCCTGATATTCGTGAATGTTCATGGATAAAGCCTCTTGCAGCATGCGCAGGCCATATTGCGCCTGCTAAGAACGTGCCGCTTATAACACCGCGAACATGCGTGACAACCTTGCGAAAACGGGAAACAGCCCTGTCGTTTAGTCCGACCTAGGGTCAACCTCGCCAGACGCCGCAAGCAGCGGCGTGGTTGGGGTCCACGGGGCTTGCTCGTCATCTGGCGGCTCACCGCGAACGGCCTTGCGCGCCAGCACGGCAAAGACCAGGACGAAATTCATCACGCCAACAAACAGGAACAGACCGCCCGGCCCGAAACCGGTCTTCATCGCCAGGCCTGCCAGCACCGGCCCGATCACCGATCCAAAGGCCCAGACAAACAGGATGCCGGCAATCGCCTGAGCGATCTTCTGGCTCGGTGTCCAGTCGAGAATATGGGCCACCGCCACGCCATAGAAGGACAGCGACCCAGCCCCCCACAGAGCCAGCAAGCCCAGCGCCGCATAGATCGGCAAGGCCCCGCCGAGCGCCAGCGCCAGGGCGGCCAGGCCCGAGGCCAGGCACAGGCCCGCAATCACGAACCGCCGATCGACCAGGTCAGACAGGCGTCCGGCTGGCCACTGGCTGATCAGCGCCCCGGTCCATGCCGCCCCCGCCGCGACTGCGCCAATCGTCGCCGCGCTGTCCGACAGTCCGGCCAGTTCCGACTTGGCATAGACGGGTAGCAGGGCCAGCGCCCCGGTATTCATCACACCGGCCATGAAACAGGCAAACACACCTGATGGGGCCAGTTTGAACAGAGCCACGATCGATAGCGCCTCGCGGTCTGGCAGGGGCGGCTGGTCGCGCTTGGTCAGTGTGATCGGCAACAGGGCGAGCGACAGGAACATCGCTCCCCAGACATAAGGTTCAGGATGCGTGATCGAGGCCCCGACAATGATGAACGGGCCGAGAATCAGGGCAATCTTGGCCACCAGGTGGTAGACGCCGCTAATCGAACCGCGCTTGGCCGCAGGCATCGCCGCGCCGAGCCAGGCTTCCGCGCTGGAGAACATCACCGCAAGCGCGGCCCCCTGCACCAGGCGAATGGTCGACCAGGCCCAGATCGACTGGGCCAGATACATCGCCAGGAAGGTGAAACTCATCGCCGCGCCACCAGCGGCGTAAACGCGGATATTGCCGAAGCGTCGGATCAGCCCGGTCGAATACCAGGCCCCGACCATGAAACCGATGGAATTGAGCGTGCCGACCAGGCCGACTGTGCCCGTCCCGGCGCCCATTGCGTCGAGCCCCAGCGGCGTGACAATGCCAAGCAGCCCCCCCGCCACCTGTAGCAAAGCAACCGCCGCGATCAGGGCGAAGACGTTACGATAGTCCTGCATGACACCCTTCCGAACCCGGCCACACGCCGGAACGCGCGGCCCTTACAGGCCGAGATCGGCCATGTCGATCACATTCTCGCGAACCGTCGTGCCGTCACTGCCCTTGACCTCAAGACGCACGGTGCGCGCCTGCCAGTCAATATTGATCGCGCCATAATTCTCCGGCGGATAGGCCGCGCCGATCTGGCGCTCATCCATCTCTGCCAGTTCCGTGGCGAAGCTGACATTCAGCGACGAGGCGGTCAGTTCATTCGCTGCATAAGGCAGGATGGCGTCTTCCTCGTAGAGATAAGCCGAATGGCGGTCGCCTGACAGGAAGACCACGCCGCGCGCATCATTACGCTGGATCAGTTGGAACAGGCGCTGGCGTTCATCCGGCATGGTCGACCAGGCTTCCCAGCCATGCACGGTCGGCATGACCTGGATGGACGAGACGATCAGGCGCAGGTCCGCCGGTTGCTGCAACTGGTTTTCCAGCCAGGTCCACTGCACCGCGCCGAGCATGTCCTGCATCGACCCGGCTGGCGCGGGCAAGTAGCGCTCCTTGCCGGGCACGCCATATTCGTCTGTCGGGGTCAGGGCGCTGCGGAAGAAACGCGTGTCGAGCATGATGACTTGCACACGCTGGCCATCAGGCCCGAAGCTGCGGGCATAATAGGTCCCGTCCCAGGCGCCGACATCCTCGTCCTCAAGGCCCCAGAACACTTCATGCACGCGTTCGGCCAGGCCCTTGAAGGGGAATTCCTTGCCCGCATCATTGGCGCCATAATCATGGTCATCCCAGGCCACCATCATCGGCAGGGCCGCCCGCGCGGCGAGGAATTCGGGCTTGGTCGCCAGTTCGGCAAAGGCGTTGCGCAGCTCAACCAGGTCAGCATCATTGGCGATATAATTGCGCCCGTCGCGATCCCCATAGACATTGTCGCCGACCATTAGCAGCAGGTCCGCCGGCTCGCTGGCCAGCTGCGCCAGGGTTGGTGCCGGGTTCTCTTCGTCGAGGCAGGAGGCCAGCAGGATACGGCTGAGCACGGCATCCTCGGCTGGCAGGGATAGCCCCGGCGGGGCTTTCGGCAGGGCGCTGTCAGGTATGGTCGCGTAATAATAGTCCAGGGCCGCCTGCGGGGTTTCGGGCTTGGGCGTGAACAACCGGGGCAATACGCCCGTCTCGCTGACACAACCTGCAAGTCCAAGTGCGGCGACACCTACGATCCATGCCTGCTTCATACCAAATCTCCCTGAGCGCTTGTGCCCTAACCTTATGCAGGAGTCGCGACACAAGCGTAACAGGAAACTTCGACTTTTGACGAAAAATCAGGTCGCCGCCGCCCTATGCCCCGTGCCAGGTGCCATGAAAGCCCAACGGCCAGGCATATTCCGGGCGCCAGATACAGACCGGACCATCGCTGAGCGAGGCCGCATCGAACACGCAGATATCCGTTGTTTTCGTCTTCAGGTTGAGGACCGGGCCAATCAGCCAGCTCTCCTGCTCACTGACACTTCCCGGCTTGGGCACAAACAGGAATTCCTCGACCATCCTGTCTTCGCCAAAATCGAACGTATCGACCTTGCCGCTTTGCCAGTTCATCAGGGTCAGCGCGGTCATGCCGGGCGTGGTTGCAGCGGCCCCGCTGGCCATCACGGTCAGATGACGTGGCAGGCCATGAAACCGTGGGTCAACCTGTGGGAATTCGCCATCCACCCCGGTCTCGACCAGGCGCGCATCGCCGCTAACCGGGATCACGATCTGGGTGAAATTGCTTTCGACTGTCGGGCTTCCGGGCTGCCAGACACCGC
Source organism: uncultured Henriciella sp. (assembly GCA_965367765.1). Classification (GTDB taxonomy): domain Bacteria; phylum Pseudomonadota; class Alphaproteobacteria; order Caulobacterales; family Hyphomonadaceae; genus Henriciella. Next base: position 4,971 of record CBDUKI010000083.1, on the reverse strand, counting down.
GTATTTCCGTCGCCCCGCCACCTGAGCCGAGCGTCGGTTCAGGATACAGCGCCGCATCGATGCGGATGGTGCCATCCGCCTCCTCCCAGGCCGCTCCGGTATGATAGAAGGCCCGCGCCGGGGCTTGCGCCCAGCGCCTCTGCGACAGGTCATCCTTGTCGATGATCAGGATTTTCAGACCCGCTTCAGGATGCCAGGTAAAGCTGTCGACAAAGGGCGGCACCAGGCGATCCGAAGTCCAGGGCTGGATCATGATGACCAGATGCCGATCGGTGATAGTCCAATCGTGGATTAAGGCTGACGTGTCGAGGGTCACGAGGTCGAAGGCTTCCAGCGCCCCGCTGGTTCCGATGCGGTAAATCCCGACATGCGGGCCAGCCACGCCAAGGTTCCACACCCGGCCATCGGGTTCGCGCTTGGGGTGGGCCAGGAATGGCATCCCAGCCAGGTCCTCGCGCCAGGTCTTGACCCCCCTGGTCTCAAGCGTCTCGGGATCCATGCGGAAGGCCGAGCCACCCTCCCAGAGGGCCAGAAGCTCGCCATCCACCATCAGGACAGACGTATTGGCGGCGTTGATATCATCAGGGCCTTCGATGGCATAGGTCTCATCACCAAGAGTGCCAAAGCCGGAAGCCAGGAACCGCCCGGCCGCCTGTTCCTCGCGGCGTTTGCGGGTCTGGACGAAGCGGCCCGAATGCACCGCCTGGCCGTCCTCAATCGCAATCCGGTGGATCAGGCCATCGCCGTCAAACCAGTGGCTGGAATAGGTGTCCCCATAATTCATCTGCGCCGGGCCATTGCGATACAGCGTGCCCGCCAAGCCTGCCGGGGCCTGGCCATAAACCAGGCGCATCGCAGCCGGGTCAAACCCGTTCTTCGGCGCCGTCCGGTAACCCAGGTGCCAGTCCGGGGTCGTCGCCATTGAGGCGCCGCCCAGGCCATGACCACACCCGGCCAAAACGGTCGTGGCCACGCCACCAATCAATCCGGTTTCCAGCAAACCGCGTCGTGTCATATCCATCACCGGCTCCTAATTCAGTGTGATTGTGTGGGTGTCGCCGTCAGCGGCCAGGGCGAACCGCGCAGCTTGCCATTCCGGCGGGCCAAAGCGGCCACGCGCATTGTTCGAAAACGCATAAGGCTCAATCGGCATGCCGAACGGATTGGTGTTCATGTCGCCATCATCATTGACGTCGTGGTAGAGGCGGATCGCATACTCGCCAGGGGCCAGGCCCTCGAACACCGTGGAGACGGTGTCGCCATCCACGGCGATATGGGCGCCAGCCAGCACACCATCAGTCTCATAACTGGCCTCATCATACAGGCCGAGGACGATCGTGCCGCCTTGCGTCTGAACATTTTCAATCGTTACGGTCAGGTCTGCCGCATGCGCCAGGGGCGAGAGGACAAGCATCCCGAGGATTGCCGTTGTGAATTTCATTCTGGTCTCCTTGTATTATGCTGGACCGCGCGGTGCGGCGCGGCCTAGGGCAGGAATTGAACAAGGAAGGTGGGTCGGCGCAGCCTAAACTACGCCGGAGGTCTGGAATCCTTCGCGAAATGCGGCCAATGTCATTCACGATGCGCCAAATGCAGGGTTTCCGACGCCACTCATGACCACGGAACACAAACACCGTCTTCAGGAACTGGGCATCTATGTCAGTATTTCGGCATTCCTGGCCTTTATCGACCCGTACGATGCCAGCGGTGGGCTGACCTATCCCCTGGCATTTCTGTACTGGCTGGCCCTGGTCGTCTGTGGCGGGGTTTCAGCCGAATATACCATGCGCCTGTACAGCCAGATGTTCCCGGAGGGGTCGATCATCATGCGCCTGCTAATCGGTGCAAATGTCGCGGCTGTCTGCGTGTCCATCTTCATCCTGGCGATTACCCAGGTGCTTCATGGTGTTAGCCTGGGCACGACCGACTGGCCGGTCCTGTACGGGCTGGTCCTGGTCATCTCCCTGGCGATTACCTCGGTCGGCTATCTGTTTGATCGCGCCTTCGGCAAGATCAGTCCGCCGCCGGTTTTGGCGGACCAGGCCAATGCCAGCCAGGCCTTCCTGAAACGCCTGCCGATCAGGTTCCACAAGGCGGACCTTTATGCCCTGTCATCGGAAGACCATTACCTGCGCATCCATACCAGCCTTGGTGAAGAACTGATCCTGATGCGCCTGGCCGATGCAGTGCGGGAACTGGCCGGGGCCGACGGGCTGCAGGTGCATCGCTCCTGGTGGGTCGCCCGCTCGGGCATTGCGGACGAGACCCGTGAGAATGGCCGGTCTTTCCTGATCCTGGAATCAGGGACCAGAGTTCCGGTGTCTCGCAGTAACCAGGCGGCGGCGCGCACGGCCGGGCTGCTCGCCTGACGCCAAAAGGGCCGAACGGGTCACAAGCCCCAATCTTGCCCTATTCCCGTCACGCATAGCTCTCATTCCATTTACACAGTGTTCAGCATGATCCGGTGCCCCCACCTGATGACGACCAAGACAACGGACACAATCAAGATGAACAGCTCACACACATTCAGTCGCATCATGACCCTGACCCTGATGGTCATCGCCACGGCCAGCTTCTTCACCATGGCCATGGCCCCGGCCACGCCGCTCTTTGCAGGCTGATCAGTAAAAGCGTCGCCGCGCCAGCAGCGTGAATACCAGCGCGGCCAGCGCCGGGCCGGACTGGATATAAAAGATCGTGGTTTCGCCGGTCGTCACCGCACCATAAATCCCGGCCACCACCACACAGAGCAGCAGGAACAGGACAAAGTCGCGCTGCTTGAGCACCAGGCCCCACAACAGGCCCAGGCCCAGGAAACCATTATACAGACCCTGATTCGCCGCCAGCTTGGCAGACGATGCCGCTTCTTCTGCCGTCATCGAGAACACATCCAGCCCGATCGGATGTTCCCACAGGAACATTTCCAGGGCCATGAATCCGAAGTGCAGCAACGCGACCAGCACGACAAGCAATGTCGCTAAAAACCTCATGGGCAAACCTCTACTCGCGCGTTTCCCTGGGGCCACCAGGCATGACCGGGCGGTCGCGCCAGCCGCCCATGCTCCTTATTCTATCATACATCACCAGCGCGCCCGCAAGGCTCACATTGATACAGAAGTTTGTCGGGATCTTCACAACATGGTCACAACGGGCCAGCATTTCGGGTGACAGGTCCCCGCGTTCACGGCCCAGAACATAGGCCGCCGCGCGTGGGTGGCGAAACTCCGGCAGCGACACCGCATCATCGGTCAGCTCGATGCCAACCAGCTGGCAGCCCTTGGGCAGGGCCATGTCTTCAAGGCTGTCCCACTGATAATACGGCACATTCTTGAAGGTGCGTGACGTGTCGGCCTTGTAGGCCAGGCGCACCTTGTCATGGGCGTTGACCGAGTAGACGAAGCTCGCCCCGAACGCATTGGCCGTGCGCATCAGCGCACCAAGGTTCATCGGCTTCGAAATGCCTTCAGCCCCGATGGCAAAATATCCTCGCATCAGATCACCCCCAGTCCGGCCCGGCCGATCACCAGGATCACCGCGATGACCGGCAAGAGCAGGAGGCTGGCCCGTCGCGCCCGGCCAAGATGACCCACGGCCCGGCCATGCGTGCTGCGCAGCCAGGCATGAACATCCTGCAGCCCCTGTGGCAGCCCCTGCCCTTCCGCCGCGCTCACAGAGGCCCGGACAATCGCGCGCACATCATTGTCGTGCAGGTCAGGATATTCGGCGCGCACCGCCAGGCGCAGCACCTTGGCGACCACGATCCGCATCTGAACCGCCAGGGCCCAGGCAAAGCCGGCCAGACCAAGCACCAGCCAGAACGCAATAATTTGGGCCACTCCCGGGTCTCCGCTACGTTAATGCTTCACACGGCGGGTTGCCACGGCTACCAATCACCCGTCAACGAACAAGATGAGGAAATCACCATGAAAGCCCTGCTCTCGAAATCGGTCGGCGGACCTGACTCCCTGGTCCTGGAAGACATCGCACCGACCATGCCCGGCAAGGGCCAGGTGGTGATCGAGGTCAAGGCCATCGGCGTCAACTTCCCCGACAGCCTGATCATCCAGGACATGTACCAGTTCAAGCCCGAACGCCCGTTCAGCCCAGGCGGCGAAGTGTCCGGCGTCGTCAAGTCACTTGGCGAAGGCGTGACCAACCTGCAGGTCGGCCAGCGGGTCATCGGTTCGTGCGGCTGGGGCGGCATGCGCGAGGAACTGGTGCTCGATGCCGGGCGCTGCATCCCGATCCCTGATACCATCCCGTTCGAGGACGCCGCCGCTTTCGTGATGACCTATGGCACCTCCTATTATGCCCTGAAAGACCGGGCTGATCCGAAGCCGGGCGAAACGCTGCTCGTGCTCGGCGCTGCTGGCGGGGTTGGCCTGGCTGCGGTTGAGCTGGGCAAGGCCATGGGCCTGACCGTGATTGCCGCCTGTTCGACCCAGGAGAAGGTCGATTTCTGCCTTTCCAAGGGCGCCGACAAAGGCCTGGTCTATGACCGCGCGCCGCTGGATCGCGGCCAGCAGAAAGACCTGTCCAATCAGATCAAGGAACTGGGCGGCGGCGGCGTCGACATCGTCTATGATGCGGTCGGCGGTGACTATGCCGAGCCGTGCGTGCGCGCGATGAACTGGGAAGGGCGTTTCCTCGTCATCGGATTCCCGGCTGGCATCCCGAAAATCCCGCTCAACCTGACCCTGCTGAAGTCCTGCGATATTCGCGGTGTCTTCTGGGGCGCGGCCGTGGCCCGTGATCCGAAGGCCAACCAGCAGAACCTGCAAGAAATGTTCGCCCTGTATGCCGAAGGCAAGATCAAGCCGCACGTCTCAAAGACCTTCCCCCTCGAACAGGGCGGTCAGGCCATCCAATACCTGATGGACCGCAAGGTCATGGGCAAAGTCGTGGTCACGGTCTAGCGCGCCATCCTCCGTGACATTCGACAATTAGCGATGTCCGCTTCAGGTCAGGAGC
>CBDUKI010000082.1:0-9481 GCA_965367765.1 uncultured Henriciella sp. | reverse complement strand
GCTCGAGCTGGTCGCGCATGTCAGCCAGCAATTCCGGCATCACCATCAGCTCAACCTCGCCGGTCGGGTCTGACAATGTGAGGAAGGCAAACTTGCCGCCATTGCGCGCCGGTTTCTCCTGCTTGCGCCGCACCACGCCGATCAGCTCCAGCGGCTTGCCATCAACCGCGACATTGGCAATGTCCATGGCCAGCGTGATCCGGCCTTCTTCGAGGCTGTCGAGCACATCATCCAGCGGGTGACCGCTGAAATAGAAGCCGATGGCGGCGAACTCATTGTCCAGCTTCTGTTGCATGTTCCAGGCCTGGGTATTGGGCAGGGCCACGCGCATGGCCGGCTCGGCATCCCCGAACAGACCGCCCTGCCCGCCTGCCCGATCTTCAGCCGAAGCCGCTGATGCAGCCGCCAGGATCGGCGCGGCCGCCAGGGCCCGGGCACGATTGGCCTCCAGCGCATCAAACGCCCCGGCACGGGCGAGCTGTTCCAGGCATTTCTTGTTCACGTCGCGTGGATCGACGCGCTCAGAAAATTCGTGCAGATCGCGGTATGGGCCGTTGGTCTCACGCTCGGCCACGAGGTTTTTCATCGCCTCCAGCCCGACGCCCTTGAGCGCACCCAGCGCATAGACAATTGCCTCACCGCGCACGTCGAAATCGGCCGCTGAACTGTTCACATCCGGTGCCACGAGCGGGATCTTCAGCCGCTTGGTCTCCTGATAGAAGGCGGCCAGCTTGTCAGTATTGTGCAGGTCGAGGCTCATCGAGGCCGCCAGGAAAGCCACCGGGAAATGGCATTTCAGATAAGCGGTCTGGTAGCCGATCAGCGCATAGGCCGCCGCGTGTGACTTGTTGAAGCCGTAGCCAGCGAACTTTTCCATCGTGTCGAAAATCTCATTGGCGAGTGGCGCGTCCATGCTTTTGCGCTCGGCTGCGCCCTGAATGAAACGCTGTCGCTGGGCAACCATCTCTTCAAGTTTCTTCTTGCCCATGGCCCGGCGCAACAGGTCCGCTTCGCCAAGCGAATAACCGGCGATTTCCTGGGCCATCCGCATGACCTGTTCCTGATAGACCGGAACACCATAGGTCGCCTCGAGAATGGGCTGCAGGTCCGGGTGCTGGTAGCGCACCGTGGACGGGTCATCCTTACCGGCGACATAGACCGGGATATTGTCCATCGGGCCTGGCCGGTACAGCGAGATGATGGCGATGACATCCTCGATATTGCCGGGGCGCACCTTGCGAAGCGTGTCGCGCATCCCCTGCCCTTCAAGCTGGAACACGCCAAGCGTCTGGCCTGAGGCCATCAGGTCATAGGTCGCCTGATCATCGAGGCTGAACCATTCCGGCCCGACATCGCCGCCATCGCGACGGATAAAGCGCAAGGCCCGGTCGATCACCGTCAGTGTTTTCAGGCCGAGAAAGTCAAACTTCACCAGGCCACCCGATTCGGCCCATTTCATGTTGAATTGCGTCGCGGGCAGGTCGGCGCGTGGATCGCGGTATAGCGGCGCAATCTCCATCAACGGACGATCCCCGATGACCACGCCCGCCGCGTGCGTTCCGGCATTGCGGTACATGCCCTCCAGCGCCAGTGCGGTGTCGAGCAGTTCACCGACGCGCGGGTCCTTGTCCTTCTCCTCGTCGAATTTCGGCTCGTCGAGAATGGCATCCTGCAGTTTGGGCGGATTGGCGGGATTAAATGGGATCAGCTTGGCCAGCCGATCAACCTGGCCATAGGACATCTGCATGACCCGCCCGACATCGCGGACCACAGCCTTGGCCTGCAAGGTGCCGAATGTGATGATCATGGCAACACAGTCAGCGCCATACTTGTCCCGCACATAGCGGATGACTTCTCCGCGCCGTTCCTGGCAGAAATCGATATCGAAGTCGGGCATGGAGACCCGTTCGGGATTGAGGAAGCGCTCGAACAGGAGGTCAAAACGCAGCGGATCGAGGTCCGTGATCGTCAACACCCAGGCGACCAGCGACCCGGCACCAGAGCCACGGCCCGGGCCGACAGGAATTTCCTGGTCCTTGGCCCACTTGATGAAGTCCGCAACAATAAGAAAGTAGCCGGGGAACCCCATGCGCTCGATAATGCCGAGTTCATAATCGAGACGCTCTTCATAGACCGACTTGTCAGCATAGAGCTTGGGCGCTGTATCAAGGCGCGCGGCGAGGCCGTCGCGGGCCTGGACGCGCAATTCCTCGATCTCCGAGCGCGACCCGTCGCCAAAGCTCGGCAGGATGGGCGCATGCTTTTGAGCGCGCACCCCGCACCGGCGGGCGATCTGCGCTGTTGTTTCGATCGCTTCGGGCAGGTCCGCGAACAGCAATCGCATTTCGTCAGGCGTCTTGAGATATTGCTGCGGTTCAACGCGCGGGCGATCATCCTGGCCGAGATAGGCACCATTGGCGATACACATCATCGCGTCATGCGCCGGGGCATCGTCAGGCCTCAGGAAACGCGCATCATGCGTGGCAACAATCGGCAGGCCCAGCTCATAGGCCAGCTCAAGCAGGCCCGGCTCGCATTGTGCCTCGTCCGCCGAGCCATGGCGGGTAATCTCGACATAGCAGCGGCCGGGAAAATCATCGGCGAGGCGCTGCAAGGCCGCCCGCGCCTCATCCATTCGTCCGCGCAGGATATGGCGCGCAACCTCGCCCTCTGCCCCGCCGGTCAGCACGATCAGGCCATCCGTCTGTTCCTGGAAATAGGATTGATGCAGGCGCGGCACACCATCCTCCGCCGTCAAATAGGCATAGGACGACAAGGCCATGAGGCGCTGGTAGCCGATCTCATCCTGGGCATAGATGCTGAGCCGGGTCAGCGTTTCCTGATGAGCCCCGTCGGTGACGTCGAAACAGCAGGCCATGATTGGCTGGATCCCGGCCCCAGACAGGCTTTCAGAGAGTTCCAGCGCCCCGAACAGGTTGTTGCGATCTGTTACGGCGACGGCGGGCATGGCGTGTTCGGTGCACCAGGCGGTCAGCGCCTTTGTCCCGATCATGCTTTCGAGCAGCGAGAAACTGGTGCGGACAGACAGGTGAATAAACGGGGATTTATCCATGATCCAATCACCTTTCCTGCCCGGTTCTATCCTACAGATGCCCCTGGGAAGCACACCCGAAAGACCCCCGAAGCGGGGCCGAACAGGCTATGAACTCTCACGGGTCCGAGCCGGTAAACTAGCAGACATTTCGAAAGAACAAAAGCAGAACTTATGTAAAGTCTGTGAGTTTCCCGTCTTTAAGGGTCAGCACGCGATCCATGTGCCGGGTCAGGGCCATATTGTGGGTGGCGATGAGCACGGCGGCCCCTTCGCTGCGCGCCATGCGAATCAGGCTGGCGAAGACGCGCTCCGTGGTCTCCGGGTCGAGATTTCCGGTTGGTTCATCGGCGATGATCAGGCGCGGATCATTGACCAGGGCGCGGGCAATGGCGACGCGCTGCTGCTCCCCGCCAGACATCTGCCCCGGCTGGTGGTGCAGGCGTTCGGACAGGCCCATTTCGTCCAGCAGCGCCTCTGCCTTCGTACGGGCCTTGCGGCGCGACAAGCCACCGACCATGAGCGGCATGGCGACATTGTCGCGCGCATCAAACTCCGGCAGCAGATGGTGAAACTGGTAGACAAAGCCGAGCTTTTCGCGGCGCAGGCCGGTACGCGCCGCATCTGACAGGTTATGGCAGTTCTGGCCTTCGAGGATGACATCGCCAGCCTCTGGTCGCTCAAGCAGGCCAGCGGTGTGTAACAGCGTCGACTTGCCAGACCCGGACGGGCCGACCAGGCCAACAAGTTCGCCCTGGTTGAGCACCAGATTGGCCCCTTGCAACACACGCAGGATGCCGCCTTCTGACTTATACTCGCGAACGATATCGCGCAGCTCCAGCGTCGCACCCATCACTCGAACCTCAGCGCTTCAACTGGGTCGAGCCGTGCCGCGGCCCAGGCTGGCCAGATCGTCACCAGCATCGACATGCCCATGGCCCACAGGGTCACGAATACCACCTCGCCCCAGTCCAGAACAGCTGGCAGGCCATCGAGGCCATACACGGTGGGCGGAAAGAGCGGGCGACCCAGCACCCAGGAGATCATGTCCTCGACGGCGGAGATATTCACCACGATAGTCACGCCGAGTGCCGCGCCGATCAAGGCCCCGGTAAGGCCCAGCATGGCACCGATCATGATGAAGACGCGCATCAAGGAGCCACGCCCGGCCCCGATGGTCCGCAGGATGGCGATGTCGCGTGTCTTGTTCTTCACCAGCATGACGACGCCGGTAATGATGTTCAGTGACGTGATGACGATGAGGATCAGCATGATGATCATCATCATGCCCCGCTCCGTGTTCAACGCGCCGAAATAAGCCTCTTTTTCGAGCTTCCAGCTATAGGTCGGGAACTGATAGCCTGTGTGCTCAAGAATAGCCCGCTCGACCCCCTCGGTCTCCATCGGCTCGCGCACGCGCACGTCTATCAGGTCATAGGTATTGCTCTTGGAGAAGAATAGCTGGGCCTGCTCAGACGGCATCAGGATATAGAGCTTGTCGAGCTCGACACTGCCCGTCTGGAACAGGCCGCCGACCGTGAAGACCTTGGAGCGCGGGGTGACGCCGAATGGTGAGCGCGTGCCTTCGGGCGTGACAAGCTTCAGCGTATCACCCGGCGCGACATTGAGGTCGGCCGCGAGAAACCGCCCGAGCAGGATGACATCGCCGCCATTCTTGCCTTCGCCAAAGCCAATCGCGCGCACCGCCTCTTGCCCGCCATCCAGGAAAGGCAGGCTGTCGATGTCTTCCATGCGGATACCGCGCACCGCCGCGCCGCCCTGATAGCGCCCGGAACTGGCGAGGACCTGGCCCTGCACCACAGGCATCGCTGCGGTAACATCAGGCAAAGCGGTAATCTCCTCAGCCAGGACGTCGACATCATCGGCGCCATAGCCTTCAACCTGAACGAAGACGTGGCCCTGCCCGCCGAGCAGCGCATCCAGCAGGGTCGCACGGAACCCACTCATGACCGACATGATGACGATCAGGGCCATGACGGCCAGCATGATCCCCACGAATGAAATGATCGAGACAACCGACACGCCGCCATTGGCCCGCGTCGCGCGCAAGTAGCGCCAGGCCAGGGTCCGTTCGACCTCACCAAAGGGGGCTGGTCTCGCCAAGAACTATGCTCCGGCGATGAGGGCGATGGCCTCATCCAGCGTCAGATCCTGTTTTTCGCCAGTGGCGCGCCGTTTCAACTCCACCTTGCCCTCCTTGACCCCACGCGGGCCGACTGTCAGTTGCCAGGGCAAGCCAATCAGCTCCATGCGGCCAAATTTTGGCCCGGCCCGGTCTGATGTTTCGTCATACAGAACATCCACGCCAGCCCCGATCAGGCGATCATAGGCCTCGTCGGCCACCTTGGCGCAGGCTTCGTCATCCGGCTTCATCGACACGATGCCGACATTGAACGGGGCGACCGCATCCGGCCAGATGATGCCGTTCTCGTCATGGCTGGCCTCAATGATGGCGCCAACCAGGCGCGACACGCCGATGCCGTAGGAGCCGCCATGAATTTCCACGAGCTGGCCATCGGCCGTCTGCACCTCAGCTTTCATCGGCGCGGAATACTTGGTGCCAAAATAGAAGATGTGCCCGACCTCGATACCGCGCGCCTGGACCTTGCGATCATCGGGTATGGCGGCAAAGGCCGCCTCGTCATGCTTCTCGTCCGTGGCCGCGTAATAGCGGGTGCGTTTGTCCATCTCCTCGGCCAGGGCGTCGGTATCAGCAAAGTCGAAATCGAGGCCTGGAGGTGGCACGTCGAGCACCGCCTTGTCGCAGAACACGCCGCTTTCACCACTTGGTGCAAGGATCAGGAATTCATGGCTGAGATCGCCGCCAATCGGGCCGGGATCTGCCTGCATCGGGATCGCGGTGACGCCGAGGCGGTCAAACGTGTTGAGATAGGCCGCGAACATCTTCTGGTAGGAGATGCGGGCGGAAGCTTCGTCAATATCGAAACTATAGGCATCCTTCATCAGGAATTCGCGCCCACGCATGACGCCGAAGCGCGGGCGGGTCTCATCCCGGAATTTCCACTGCTGATGATACAGGTTCATCGGCAACGCCTTGTAGGATTTCACGAAGGCCCGGAAAATCTCGGTGATCATTTCCTCGTTCGTTGGTCCGTAAAGCAGGTCACGTCCGCCGCGATCCTTGATACGCAGCATTTCCTCGCCATAGGCATCATAACGCCCGGACTCGCGCCACAGGTCAGCCGGCTGCAGGGTCGGCATCAGCAGCTCAACCGCGCCCGCCCGGTTCATCTCCTCGCGCACGATCTGTTCGATCTTCTTGAGAACCAGGAAACCAAGCGGCAGCCAGGAATAGATGCCCGCCGCGCTTTGCCGGATCATGCCGGCGCGCAGCATCAGCTTGTGAGAAATAATCTCTGCGTTTGCAGGGGCTTCCTTGGAAACAGGAAGCAGGAAGTTTGACAGGCGCATGGGTCGGTCCGGTTTGGAAATTTCAGTCCTGTCCCTGTTATTCAGAACTGGGCGTCATGGCTAGGGGTCTTGGCTGGCACTTGCAGCCGTGTCGGCCCCGGCGTGGCGCTGGACCTAGTAAAGGCTCTGGAACCAGGGCACGACGATGAAATGCGCGATCAGGGTCACGATGACCGCGCCAATCGTGGCCCAGATGACCTTTTTCTTCAGCATGGGTTCACTTGGCGCCCCCGCCTCAGTGCCTTCGGTGACCTCGCCATCTTCAAACTGACCGCGCACACCAATCGGCAGGACGGCGAAGAAGCTCATCCACCAGCCAAGGATAAAGATGACAATGGCGCCGACCGGGTCCATCAGTGCGCCTCTTTCGGGGTTTCCATCAGCTCGATCAGGCAGCCATGGGTGTTTTTCGGGTGGACGAAGATCACCGGCGTGCCATGCGCGCCGACACGTGGCTCGCCCAGCACAGTCGCGCCGCGCGCCGTCATCACCTCGACCGCCTCATTGATGTCCGCGACTTCATAGCAGATATGGTGCTGGCCACCCGCTGCATTCTTGGCCAGGAACTTGGTGATCGCGGTATTCTCATGCAGGGGTTCGATCAACTCGATCTGGCTGTTCGGCAGGTTGACGAAACACACGCGCAGGCCGCGTTCTGGCATGTCGAACGGCTCGGTAATGTCGGTGACGCCATACAAGGTTCGGTAGGTCTCGATGGCCGCGTCGATATCATGAACGGCAACACCGACATGGTTGAGGGGACCAATCTTGAATTCAGACATGTTCAACTCCGGTAATCTGCTCGTGCGGGCCTACAGCCTACACCCTTAACACGTTGACATCGACCAGGGGCTTGCGACCGAACGTCTTTTCACATTGTTTCTTGACGGCGCGGACCAGGGCCTTCTCGACGGCCTCATCGTCCAGGCGCTGGCGGCGCTTGAGCTTCGAGAGGGCTGTCTCAGCCGCTTCGTCGACCTCAATCAGCGACTCGTCGGCTGTCGAGCCATCCTCTTCAGACAAGCCGCGGGCCGATAGCAGCGGGCCGTCCACCAGGTCGCCATCCTCGTCAATCGCCACGGCAACCGAGACAATACCCCATTTGGACAGGCCAATCCGCTCGCGCAGGCCCTCGCTGCCCGCTGGCACCATGCGATTGCCATCCAGGTACATCCGCCCATTGGGTACGATGTCCACCGTTTCCGGCTTGCCGGGGGCCAGACGGATCAGGTCACCATTGCGCGGTGTCACGGCCTGGCCAACCTGCAGGCTTCGGGCATAGGCCGCATGTTCGACAATGTGCCGACGCTCGCCATGAACGGGCACAGCAATCTGCGGGCGCACCCACTGATACATGCGGCGCAACTCGTCACGCGCCGGGTGGCCAGACACGTGGATCGGCTTAGCGCGATCACGGTCGGTAATGATGCGCACGCCGCTTTCGGCCAGCGTGTTCTGCATCGCGAATATGCCTTTCTCATTGCCGGGAATGACCCGCGAAGAGAAGATCACCGTGTCACCCTCACCAAGCGTGACATTGCGGTGCTCGCCATAGGCGATGCGGCCTAGCGCGGCGCGGGCCTCGCCCTGCGATCCGGTGCACAGGTACAGAATCTTGTCATCGGGAAAGCTGCCGGCATTTTCCTCGTCGACCAGGTCCGGCAAGTTCTTGATGACGCCGGTTTCGACCGCCGCCTTGGTGATCTTGTGCATCGAACGGCCAAGCAGGCAGACGCTGCGTCCGGCCTGGCGAGCCGCCTCGATCACCGTGGCGACACGCGCGACATTCGAGGCAAACGTGGTCACCGCGACCTTGCCTTTCAGTGTACCGATCAGCTCGATCAGGTTCGTCCGCACCGTGCCTTCGGACCCACTTTCACCCTCAACAAAGACATTCGTGCTGTCGCAGACCATGGCCAGCACGCCCGCATCCCCCATCCGGGTCAGTGCCTCAACATCGGTTTCCTCACCAACCAGTGGGTCCGGGTCGATCTTCCAGTCGCCGGTATGCATGATGCGGCCAAGCGGCGTGGTGATGGCCAGCGCGTTCGGCTCAGGAATGGAGTGGGTCAGCGTGATATATTGCACGGTGAATGGCCCGGCCTCGATCTCACCGCCCAGCGGCACGACATTGACGTCAATATGCGACTGGCCACGCTCGGCCAGCTTGGCGGCCACCAAGTGCGCGGTGAAGGCGGTCGCATAAAGCGGCGCGCGCGTGTGCAGCAATGGCAACAGCAATCCAATTGCCCCGATATGGTCTTCATGGGCATGGGTCAGGAAGATCGCGTCAATGCGGTCCCCCTGGTCCTCGAAAAAGGAGACATCGGGCGTGATCAAATCAATGCCGGGCGTATCGTCACCGCCAAAGGTGACGCCGACATCGATCAGTATCCAACGGCGATCATTCGCCGGGCCGTAGCCGTAGGCGTTCAGGTTCATGCCGATTTCGCCGCATCCGCCCAGTGGGAGGAAGACGAGTTCAGCCTGGTTTTTCTTGTTCATTCAGATTTCCTTGCCCTGACATCTCCGCGCTCAGGGCTCACGCGTTTCAACATTTCTACGATAGACTTCCAGCAGGCCGACTTCCATCAGGGATTGATCGAAATGGTCGATCGTCTCGCTCGCCCCCTCGAACAGCGAAGCCACGCCGCCGGTTGCAATCACCTTGAGCGGCGCGCCATATTCGGCTTGCACCCGGCGTACCAGCCCATCAATCAGTTCGATATAACCCCAGAAAACACCCGACTGCATGGCCTCAACCGTACTTTGCCCAATCACCCGACCGGGCTTCTGAATGGCGATGCGTGGCAGCTGGGCCGCTGCATCATGCAGGGCACGCATGGACAGGTTGATGCCGGGCGAGATGATGCCGCCTTCAAAACCGCCATCCGGGCCAACGATATCAAACGTCGTCGCCGTGCCGCTATCAATCACCACGAGCGCGCCTTCATAGAGCTGGTGCGCGCCAATGGC
>CBDUKI010000081.1:0-9560 GCA_965367765.1 uncultured Henriciella sp. | reverse complement strand
ATCGAGATTGCACCAGTTGTAGACATATTCATAACTGCTGCCGGGCGCGAGATCACTAATGTATAGCCGCTTGGTCTTCTTTGGGCCGATATAGCCGCGTTTGAAGGCGTTCCAGCCCCAATCGGTCCGGTTGAGGCACATTTTCCATTCCACCTCGACATCGCAATGATTGGTCAGGACGACCGTCTGGTCGGCCGAGCCGTCACCTATGATCTGGTCTGACATGCAATTCTCGGTACGTTGGCCATAGGCTTGTGCAGCTGCCGGAAGACAGAGCGCCATGGCCAGCGCGCCGCAGGCGAGAAGTGACCGCATTCCAGAATATTTCATTTCCCCAATCCTCCATCTGAAATGAGGATTGTCGCCCAGACCGGCCCATCCGGCAACACAGCGTTCAATTATCCGGTGATCACACTGATTTCAGGAAGTTTTTCAGCATCGCGTGGCCGTGTTCGGTCAGGATGCTTTCCGGGTGGAACTGCACCCCGAAGACGGGGCGCGTCTTGTGATGCACAGCCATGATCTCGCCATCCGGCGTCGTGGCATCGACAACCAGGCTATCGGGGAGGTCATCTGCGCGGATCGACAGGGAATGATAGCGCACCACGTCGAATGTTTCCGGCAGCCCATCGAACAATTGCCCGCCAGTATGGTGAACCGGGCTGATCTTGCCGTGGCGGATTTGCTTGGCGGTGATGATTTTTCCACCCTCCGCCTGGCCAATCGACTGATGGCCAAGGCAGACCCCGAGGATTGGCAGGTCTTCCGGCGCGCGCTGCACAAGCTCGACACAGATGCCGGCCTCGTTCGGCGTGCATGGGCCAGGCGACAGCACGATGGCATCGTCGCCGCGCGCCAGCACGTCATCGACGCTCAGCTCATCATTGCGAATGACGTTCGTATGCGCGCCAATTTCTTCGAGATAATGCACCAGATTCCAGGTGAAGCTGTCATAATTGTCGATGACGAGGACGTTCGGCTTGCTCATTGGTCAAACTCGTAACTGGCGGCGAGGGCGGCGGCTTTCTTCAGGGCATTGGCCTTGTGCAGCGTCTCATCATACTCGTATTGCGGATCGCTATCGAGGACAACGCCGCCGCCGGCCTGGACGTGGATCATGCCGTCTTTCAGCACTGCCGTGCGCAAGGCGATACAGGTGTCGAGGTCGCCATTCCAGCCGAAATAGCCGATCGCGCCGCCATAGATGCCGCGCCTGGCCTGTTCCAGCTCGTCAATGATCTGCATGGCGCGGATCTTCGGCGCGCCAGACACGGTTCCGGCTGGCAGGCCCGCCAGCAAGGCGTCAACCGCATCAATCCCCTCACGAAGATCGCCTTCAACATGGCTGACAATGTGCATGACATGGCTGTAGCGCTCGACGATGAAACGCTCGGTCACCTCGACACTGCCATAGGCAGCCACCCGGCCAACATCATTGCGCCCAAGATCGAGCAGCATCAGGTGTTCGGCAATTTCCTTCTGGTCGGCCAGCAGGTCGGCGGCACGGCGCGCATCCTCGGCTGGATCGCCAGAGCGTGGGCGGGTTCCGGCAATCGGGCGGATCGCCACCCGGCCGTCGCGCACGCGGACCAGGATTTCCGGGCTGGAGCCAACCAGGCGCACCGTACCCAGGTTCATATGGAACATGAAGGCAGATGGATTGAGCCGACGCAGCGCGCGGTAGAAGCTGATCGACTTGCGTTTGAACGGTGCGCTCAGGCGCTGGCTCGGCACGACCTGGAAAATGTCCCCGGCCTTGATATAGGTCCGGGCCTTGTCGACCATCTCGAAATACTGCTCCTTGGTCGTGTTGGAGACGAAATCCGGCGCGTCGCTATCCCCTTCTCGCGGGCTGAGCGGGGGCAGGGTCTCAAGCGACTTTTCCACCTTGTCGAGCAGCGCATTGGCTTTGTCGGCCTCGCCTGGGGCGTGGCGCCCGACCAGGACAAGCTGTTGGTAGAGATGATCAAATATCACCACCACGCCGGGCACAACCAGTAGCACTTCGGGCACGTCCAGCTCGTCTTGGCCGGTAATGTCCACCGGCTCGACATGCTGGATCATGTCATAGCCGATATAGCCGAAGGCCCCGCTGGCCATGGGCGGCAGATCTTCGCCCGCCTCGACAGTCGCCCGGGCGGCACGAACATAGGTACGCAGCGCATCGACGGGGCTTGCATCGATACGTTCGGCATCGGCGAAGCCGACCGTGCTGGCAATCTCCGAGACGCCGTCCCTGATCCGCATCCAGGAGATCGGGTGCACGCCGACAAAGGAATAACGGCCCAGGCGCTCGCCGCCATGGATCGATTCAAACAGGAAGCTGCCGGGCGTATCGGCCCCCAGTTTCATCATCGCCGCGACAGGGGTTTCCAGATCACCCGCGCGGCGTCGGACAATCAGATGGTCTTGAGACGAAGGCTGGGTCATAGGTCTGGCGTGATACGGCTCTTATAGGCCTGGTAGCCTGATCCGTTCACCTCGACCTCGATATCGCGCTGGATTTCGAAGAAGAAGGCCTGGGACAGGTCGCTGGCCAGTTCATTCTGCAGGCGGTTGGCATTGTCACGCGCCATCGCGTCCAGCGCCTCGGCGTCGGCCCGGTTGATTTCGGTGACCTGTGCGATGATCATTTCCCCAGCCAGGCCCGGCGAGGTCAGGACCTGGCCCGTGCGACGTGCTTCGAACACCTGGGCAATCAGGAAGTTCGGCAGGTTGGCCTGGAACGTGCCGCGCGTGCGGGCGCCGGGCAGGGACTGTAACACCGCGTTATTCTCTGCGGCCAGTTCTGCCATGGTCTTCTCGCCAGACGACAGGCTCGCCTCGATGGCCTGCGCCGCCGATTGCAATTGCTGGTCTGTCTCGCGTTGCTTCCACGAGGCGATGATCAGGTCACGCACTTCGTCAATCTCTGGTTGGCGCTCTGGCACGATGGCATCGACGCGGCCAAGCCAGGTGATCTCGTCATCACCGAACCGTTCGGTCTTCGTGCCTTCGGCGCGGTTGAAAGCGGCGGCGATCAGGCCCGGGGCTTCGAGCAAAGTTGCATAGCGCTGACCACTTTCGGACCGGCCAGACTGGTCGACCGCATCAAAGCTCAGCACCGGCACGCCGATATCAGTGCCGATATCTTCCAGCGATGCCCCGGTTCCAATCAGGTCATCAAGCCGCGGCAGGGCTTCATAGAACAGGCCGAGCGCCTGTTGTTCACCCAGTTCATTGTGAATGTCGTCGCGAACTTCATCCAGCGAAGTGACGTCGCCGGGAATGATTTCCTCCAGACGGATAATCGTCCACAGGTCGCCATTCTGCAGCGGGCCAAAAATCCCGCCGGGCAGGGCATTGTTGCCGAACACCTGCGTGGCCAGGCGCGGCACGGCGATCTGGTCGGCCCCGCCGGTTTTACGCAATGTGCTGTCCAGGCCTTCCAAAGCCGAGGCACTGGCCCCGCCGGCAATCCGGCCCAGCGCGGCGCGCGCCATGGTTTCGTCGGTGAAATGGAATTCGGTGAACACCCGCGCGCCCGGCGCGGTGTAGCGCTCCGGCTTGTAAGCTTCGTAAAAGGCGGTGATGTCTTCCTCGGTCACTTCGGCTTGCGACACGAAATCGCGCGGGCTGACGCGCAGCAGGCTGATCCTGCGGCGCTCTGGCTCACGCAGATTGGCCTGGGCTTCGGTGTAGAGGGCTTCGATGTCCTCTTCGCTCGGCTCACCAATCTCTGGCAGGTCGTCCTGGCGGATGGTGAACCACGACACATTGCGTTGTTCGCTACCATAGGCCGCTTCGATCCGTCCGAGTGCATCCGGGATCTGCAGCGCTGCCACAGGCACGCGCTGCAGGCGCTGGATCGTCATCTCGCGGGCAATGTTGTTCTGGTAGCCCGCCGTGGTGAAGCCGTTGACATCCAGCACGCCGCGATACTGGACCGGGTCAAATACGCCGGTCGTGTCCTGAAAGTCAGGCGTGGCAATGATATCGTTCTGCACGGCTTGCTGAGTGGCGCGGATGCCGACCTGGTCGGCATAGGCCTGCAAAAGCAGGTTCAGCTGCTCGCGCTGGAACACCTGATCGATCAGGCCACTTTCCAGAGCCTGTTCCTTGGAGATAGAGCGGCCCCGATCGTCGGTCTGGTTGCGCAGGATACGCTCGACGGTGGAATCAAATTCGCGTTCGGACAGCTTGCGATCACCGGCCCCGGCCAGGTTGCTGCCCAGGCCACCACCAAACACATCCGTCACACCCCAGGCCGCCATGGCGACGATCAACAGGACAAACAGCAATCCAGCTGCTTTTGTACGGAGCAATTGACGCATCAGGGTGAGCATTTTTGTCGGCCTTCGCTTGGGTCGCTTGTGTCAGTCAGTTCAGCTTGCTAGGCGAGCAGGCAAACTTGTTCAAGATAGGGACTGGCATGGTTAGAACATTGATTGCAGGAAACTGGAAGATGAACGGGCTTAAATCGGCCCTTTCCGAGGTTGAAAGCGTGGTATCGCGCCTGGCCGCACTGCCGGATGGGGCTGATTGTCTGCTGTGTCCGTCGGCCACGCTGGTGGCGGCCATGTCCGGTGCGGCGGGTGCGCGCCTGAAGGTTGGCGGGCAAAGCTGCCACCCGCAAGAATCAGGGGCCCACACGGGCGATGTTTCGGCCGAGCAATTGCGTGATGCCGGGGCGAGCTATGTGATTGTCGGTCATTCCGAACGCCGCGCCGATCATGGCGAGACCAGCGAATATGTCGCGGAACAGGCTCTGGCCGCCAAACGGGCAGGCCTGACCCCGATCATCTGCGTCGGCGAAACCCTTGAGGAGCGCGAGGCAGGTGACACGATGAAGGTGATCGCAGCCCAGCTCGCCGGATCGCTCAGCGATGAGCTGGCCGGGACCGATTTCGTCGTGGCCTACGAGCCGGTCTGGGCCATCGGCACAGGCAAGGTCGCCAATACGGACCAGATTGGAGAGGTGCATGGCAATATCCGCGCGGCGCTTTCGGCCCGGTTCGGGGCTCAGGGCGCGGCAACGCCGATCCTCTATGGCGGCTCGATGAAGCCGGGCAATGCGGCTGAAATCCTCGCCGTCGAGGACGTCAATGGCGGCCTGATCGGCGGGGCCAGCTTGAAGGCGGACGATTTCATGGCCATCTACGAGATCGCGATTGCATAAACACTGGTGCGTAGGGGTTGGCGCGAGCCCAATAAAGGCGTATTGCCCGCCACTTGAGTTTCAGGAACCTGTCTAATGACCGTCATTCTCGTCGCCCATATTCTCGTTGCCCTCGTGCTCGTGGTGGTTGTTCTCATGCAACGCTCCGAAGGGGGTGCGCTGGGCATTGGTGGCGGGGGCGGCGGCGCAGGTGGCGGCCTGATGTCCGGTCGCGGTGTCGCTGGTGCGCTGGTGCGCACGACGATTATCTTCGGGGCGATTTTCTTCGTCACCAGCCTCGGCCTGACCACGATTGCCACCAAGAGTGATGGCGGCGGCCTGACGGAGATCGAGCAGAACCTTGAACGTGACTTTGGCACCGACCCGATCGAGGATTCCCTCGGTGTCGATACCTTTGACGATGTTCTGCAGGGCAATACCGATATCGACCTGTCAACGGACCCTCTGGCCGTTTCGCCGGAGCCGTCGAGCGAGGCCCCCGAAACTGAAGAAACCGGCAGCGATGATCCGCTGGCGGACCCGCTCGCTGATCCACAGGAATAAAATCAGTCCGCAAGGATTTTCCTATCTGAACCCAGACCGAATCAGGCAATCTGCATTCCCATGACTCGCTATATATTCATTACTGGCGGCGTGGTGTCCTCATTGGGCAAAGGTATCGCTTCCGCTGCACTTGGTGCCCTGCTTCAGGCGCGCGGCTACAAGGTTCGCCTGCGCAAGCTCGACCCCTATCTGAATGTCGACCCCGGGACGATGAGCCCGCGCCAACATGGCGAGGTGTTCGTGACCGATGACGGGGCCGAGACCGATCTCGATCTTGGCCATTATGAGCGTTTTACCGGCGTGTCGGCGCGCCAGTCAGACAATATCACTACCGGGCGCATCTATTCCACGATCATTGAGCGTGAGCGCCGTGGCGACTATCTCGGCGCGACGATCCAGGTCATTCCGCATGTGACCAACGAGATCAAGGATTTCGTCCTCTCGGATGCTGGCGAGGGCGTTGATTTCGTGCTCTGCGAGATTGGTGGCACGGTTGGCGATATTGAAGGCCTGCCTTTCTTCGAGGCGATCCGCCAGCTTGGCCAGGAGCTGGGCCCGCAGCGCGCCTGCTTCATCCATCTGACGCTGCTGCCTTACATTCCGGCGGCGGGTGAGATGAAAACCAAGCCGACGCAACACTCGGTCAAGGAATTGCGCTCCATCGGTATCCAGCCGCAGATCCTGCTGTGCCGCTGTGACCGCCCGATCCCGGAGACCGAGAAGGGCAAGATTGCCAGCTTCTGTAATGTCCGCCCGTCCAGCGTTATCGAAGCGCGAGATGTCGGCCATATCTATGACGTGCCGGGCGCTTATCACGCCGAGGGCCTGGATGATGAAGTCCTCTGGCACTTCCGTATGCAGGACACGCCGGAGCCAGACCTGACGAAATGGGAAGCGGTGGCGCGCACCGTGCACAATCCTGATGGCGAGGTCTGCATCGGCCTGGTCGGCAAATATACCGACGTGCCGGATGCCTACAAGTCGGTCGCCGAAGCGTTGGTCCACGGTGGCCTGGCCAATAATGTTCACGTCAAAATCCGCCTCATTAACAGTGAGGAATTTGATGACGAGCGTGCCCCGCTCGACATTCTCGAAGGCGTTGACGGGATCATCCTGCCCGGCGGCTTCGGTGAACGCGGCGCCTATGGCAAGATGCGCGCGGCCCGGTTCGCACGCGAGCGCAAAGTGCCCTGTTTCGGGATCTGTTACGGCATGCAGATGGCGGTTATCGAGGCGGCGCGGACCATGGCCGGCCTGGCCGATGCGAACACGACAGAGAACGATCCCGACACCAGCCATCCGCTGGTTGGCCTGCTTGAGGAGTGGACCCGGGGCAATGAAAAGGAGCTGCGCTCCAGCGACAGTGACAAGGGCGGCACGATGCGCCTCGGTGCCTATCCGGCACGCCTGAAAGAAGGCAGCCGGATTGCTGAAATCTACGGCACGCTGGACATTTCCGAGCGCCACCGCCACCGCTATGAGGTCAACGCCGCCTATATTCCACAGCTCGAAAAGAGCGGGCTCAGCTTTGCGGGCATGTCACCCGATGGCGTCCTGCCAGAGACAATCGAGCTGGAAGACCACCCGTGGTTCATCGGTGTGCAGTACCACCCGGAGCTGAAATCGCGGCCATTCGAGCCGCATCCACTGTTTGCCAGCTTCATCGGCGCGGCGGTGACGCAGAGCCGACTGGTCTAACCGGGCATTTGCTTTCGCAGAATCCGGGGCGGGCGGGCCGGTTGCATGGCGAGCCGTGCAGACAAGACCTCCAGGGCAACATACAAGAGGTATGATAGCCCGATGGATACGATAATGCGGAATAATTCGTGGTGCACGTCAAGCAGGCTGACGATCATCATCTGAATGGGCTGATGTGCAAACATGATGATCAAGGATGCTCGGCCAAGGTTGCCGAAGACCTGATTCATCACGGTACTTGCTTGCAGATGATCCGAGGCTTTCTTTGCCCCCATGACCATTGCCAGCGCAGCCACCGTCGTTGCGACTGGCCATCCATAATGGGCGAGCTTCATCTGAATGTAGGGCGCGTTGAAGACGTATAGCGCAAGCGTGTAGGTCGCGCCGAAAGCCAGCGCCATCAGGTGCATGGCTTTGTCTTCTGCCGCGCTCAACTGGCGATGACGATACAAGTATCCGGCGTGCAGAAGCGGGATCGCGAAAAAGACGACGTTCAGGGCCAGCGGCAACCAGAATGAGGGAAAATAGTACGAATTGACCATGGCCATTCCGAGCAGGATGAGACACGCGAGATTGATGTGGCTCGGGCTGAAATGGCGCCGCATCAGCGTATAGGCCACATGGGCGAAGAAAAAGCATGGCGGAAACCAGAAAGCGGCATAGATCCCCTTCAGGCCTTCGCCACCGATCAGCAGAACGCGGATGAACTGGCCGGTCGCTTCCCAACCGCCGGATTGATATTCCGTCGCCATTCGCGGAATGGAAACGAGGAACAAGAAGAGGAAATAGGGGATCAGAAGTTTCCACGCCATCTTGTTGAGATATTTCTTCAGGTCGCCGGGGGCCTGGAACAGGTATCCAGACATGGTGAAGAACACAGGCATACAGAAATGGAGGGCCTGTATTGGCCAATCGGTGACATGCGCCAGGACCACAACAATGATCGCAAACCCGCGTAGGATGTAGAGGCTCTCAGAATCAGCACGCGATACGGTCATTTCCTTGCGCAGGCGCGGTGGCGCAACAAGCTTGCGCTGGACAGATGTCAAAGGTGTGGTCGTGATCATGGACGCCGTCTGTAATAGGTTTTACGTGAAAACGGTTCTGCAAGGCGCGTGCCGAAAATTGCGATATCGAACGGGTCATTGAGGGGCGTGAGATTGGTGCGAGACGGGTGAAGTCCGCCCCTTGCGTTTGCTGGCTCTCACCTGTATACGCGCGGTTTGAATTCAACAGGGCCTTTGCCCTTTTACCGATTTGGAAGACGAAAATGGCTGTCCCTAAGAGTAAAGTGACCAAGTCCCGCCGTGGTATGCGTCGCTCGCACGATCGCCTGAAAGGCAATGCGTTCATCGAAGATGCGGATTCTGGCGAGCTGCGCCGTCCGCACCATATCGACCTGAAGACCGGCATGTATCGCGGCAAGCAGGTTCTGCCCGGCGAAGACGAATAGGTCGCCGCGCATCTGGCGTTTCTATAGGCCCCGCTCGACAGAGCGGGGTTTTTCTTTGCCGGATGGGAAATTGCGTGTAGGTTTTGTCATGTGGGGGCGTTGAAGGGAGATCACGTCCATGCGCGCAATCCTCAACATCACACTTGGCCTGGCCTGCTTGTCGCTCGCGGCATGCTGGGATTTCGGATCGCAGGACAATTTGCTAGACCCGGCCCCGACAGACAATGCGCTGTACCCGGCCACGCTGACGGTAGAAATGGAAGGCCAACCGGCCAGTCTGTGTGTACGCCAGGGCAGCAATGACTATGCCTGCGAGGGCTTCGACCTGTCGAATGGCGAGATTGTATCCGAGACCGTGGTGTACCGGATCTCGATCCATGAACTGCTCTCCGAGGCGCGCTCGGCCTATGCGCCTGGCCATGTTGTCATCGTTTCGAATGTCGAACCGGATAGCCCCGACGATGATGACCTCGACTTTTTCTACTATGTCGGTGCCGGCTATGTCGTCGATGGCGAAACCGTGTTCTTCGCCCTCAATCTCGATGACATGCCTGAATTCGAGGTCAATACGGTCGAGGAATTGGTCGCACAGGCCAATGACCTGGCGCTGGACCGCTATAGTGACCTTGATGCGCGTGACATGCTGGATGCTGAAATCGTCTTTCGTTCCAGCCTTGAAGGCGACCGCGAGGCCGCCAGGTTTGTCAT
>CBDUKI010000080.1:0-9595 GCA_965367765.1 uncultured Henriciella sp. | reverse complement strand
AATTTCGCGTCAATTGAGCTATTCTGCCCGCCAGGCCTGACCGCGCGGCCCGCTTGGCATGCCTGCTGGTCCGGTGATGGCCTGCGGATCGGCCAGAAAACTGTTTGTAATTGCAACTTTCGGGTGGCCATTGGGGCCGTTCGACACTAACTCGCCTGCATGACCCAATCACTTCGCCTCGGATTCCTGTGTTGCCTTGGCTGCTACACAATCTGGGGGACTTTGCCGCTTTATTTCCGGGCACTCGGACATATTGCGCCAATGGAAATGCTGGCACACCGCATCATCTGGTCAGTGCCGACCGGCTTGATGCTGATCGTGCTGGCCAATAACTGGCAGCAATTGCGCGCCGCGATGACCCGCCAGCATGTGCTCTGGTTGTCGATCTCGGCCCTGCTGATCGGGCTGAACTGGCTGGCCTATATCTGGGCTGTCTCGCAGGAGCGGGTGATGGAAGCCAGTCTGGGGTATTATATCAATCCGTTGGTCAATGTGCTGATCGGTGCGGTGTTCTTTGCCGAGCGGCTGCGCCCGGCGCAATGGTCGGCGGTCGGGCTGGCTGGAATCGGGGTCGGCGTGATGACCTATGCGCTCGGTTATTTCCCGTGGGTGGCGCTGGTCCTGTGTATCTCGTTTGCGCTCTATTCGGTGATCCGTAAACAGGTCCAGGTCGATAGCCGCGCCGGGTTTGTCGTCGAGGCGGCGATCCTGGCCCCGCTGGCCTTGTTGTGGATGGGCTGGTTTGTCGGATCTGGCGACGGCCGTCTGATCGGGGAAGGGGGCTGGGATATCCCACTGCTGCTGGCCTCCGGGCCAATCACGGCGGTGCCGCTGATCCTGTTCGCCATCGCTGCCAAGCGCCTGCGACTGTCGACAATCGGCATGATGCAATATATCGGGCCGACCCTGCAATTCCTGATCTCGGTCTTCGTGTTCAAGGAGGCTTTTGCCCTGTCGCACGCGATAGCCTTCGCTTTCATCTGGACGGCCTTGTTCGTGTTCACGTTTGACAGCCTGGTCGGCGAAGCCAAGGCGCGTCGGCTGGCCCGGGCGGCCGCGTCCGTGCGCTAAAAAAATGCCCGGCTCTCAAGGGCCGGGCGACAGTGTTCTATCATGGTGATGAGTTTCCAAACTCGATCCGATATTTGCAATGCGTGTGCCAGTTCCAGCTAGAGCCGGGTTGAAAAGGCAATCCATACGGCGATCAGCACCAGCGCCAGAGCAAACATGACCCGAATGCCAAGCGACTGGCGCCAGCGATCCAGCCCGCTGGTGACATGCGAAGCGGCCAGCACAACGGCGACGTGAATGATTAAGGAAATAACCAGGTGGACCGAGCCGAGCACCAGGGTCTGAAGCCAGATCGGGCTGGCATGCGGGTCGGCAAACTGGCTGACCACGGCGATGTAGAAGACCAGCGCCTTCGGGTTCAGCAGGTTGGCGACCAGGCCGCGATAAAAGTTCTCCGACCCGTTTGTCTGGGCCGGTGCGGCCTGGCCGGACTCAACCCAGCTTTCCCAGGCCAGGTAAAGCATGAACGCCACGCCGCCCCAACGCAGGACTTCGTAAAGCACGCTCGATCCGGCCAGAATGGCCGACAGGCCAAAGGCGGCTGCCAGCATCTGTATGGTCAGGCCGAGCGTGACCCCGCCAACCGCTTTCATGCCAACCGCCTTGCCGGATTTCGCCGACAGGGCCGCCAGCCAGCCCATGTTCGGACCAGGCGTCAGTTCAACAACGGTCAGGGCAATCAGAAAAGCGCCCCAGTTGAGCTCTCCAAACATCTCAAAGGCAATCATACAGGGCATGAACCAGCCGGGTCGCGCGCGGATCACCCTGCAAGCTGTTCGATTGGCGGTTCATCACATAGGCGGCTGACAGATGAATGTCCGGGTCCCCCAGGGCCAGCGAGCCGCCCCAGCCAGAATGGCAGAGCGTGTTTGGATTTGGGCCGTAAATGCCGAGATTGTTGCGCATCACTCCGGCGGCAAATTCGGTCTCGCTCGGCAAGACAAGGTCCTGGCCCTTGACCCGGCTCGTCTTCAGGGCCGCGAAGGCGGGCTCGGATATGTAGCGTTGCTCGCCGATCTGGCCCCGATTGGCGAACAGGCCATAGAGCTGGGCCACGGAGCGCGCTGTGCCATGGCCATTGGCCGAAGGAATTTCGATCTCGCGCCAGACCGGGCCACCACGCTTGGCCGAAGACCATGGGGTCAGGAATGCGGCCCTGGTGGCGGCATTGATCTCGCCAAGATCCGGCAAGGCGCGCGGGCGCATGATGTCGGCAATCCTGTCATGCTCACTGGCTGGTGTGCCGATCATGAAGTCAATCTGTTCAGGGCCTGTAATGTCCTCGCGCAGGACGGTGCCGAGCGAACGTCCATCAATACGAGCGACAAGCTCGCCGATCAGGTAACCCCAGCTCAGCGGGTGATAGCCATGCGCGGTGCCAGGTTCCCACAGCGGCTCCAGGGCGGCCAGGGCCTGGGCACATTCATGTGGGTGGAGCCAGAGGTCCGGGTCGATCTGTTCAGCAAAACCCGGCAGTCCGGCCTGGTGCGAAACCAGCTCGGCAATCGTCACTCGGGTTTTGCCATGGACGGCAAATTCCGGCCAGATCTCGGCTACGGGCGTTTCATAGCCGTTCTCCAACCTGTCGATAACATGCGCGAGGGTGAGGGCGGCAATCGGTTTGGTGGTCGAATAGACCGGAACCAGTGTCGTTTCATCCCAGGCGCGGGTTTCCTGGCGATCACACCAGCCACCCATCAGATCGATGATCAGCTCGCCATCAAGATAGGCGGCAAAGCCTGCGCCCAATTCCTCGCCGGCCTCGAAACTGGCAGCAAAGGCCGCCTGAACCGGCTCGAAACCGGGCGCCACAAATCCCTGCACGCTGTCGTGTCCTTATTGGTAATTGACCACGTCCTGAACTTTCAGCTCCTGGACCTGGTTGTCGGCAAATTCAAAAAAGTCACGCATGGTCAGCTGCCAGTCGAAGACGTCCGACAGATCAAAAATGTCCTCGGCGTGCAATTGTGCGCGCAGGCGGACACAGAGCGTCTGGCCGAGCAGAGGCTCGTCCGCAACATAGGCGCTGCCACGTGCTGTGGCCTGTCTGGAATAATTGTTGGTGATGTTCGAGGCCTGCTTCGAGGTCATCGAGATATATTCCCGGCACGACACGAACGACGTGACATTGCACGTATAGTCACGCGGGTCACACTCCATCAGGCGCAGGGCCATGCTCTGATCATCAAGTCTGGCCTTGATCTGCGGTGTACCGGCCAGCAGCGCGACCTGGATGGATTCGGCCCCGCGCTTGGACAGTTCATCAGCAGCGTCCTGGATCGAGACAGGTGTTGCGTCAGCACTTGGGATGAAGGCTGAAAGGAAAAGGCAAACAAAGGCAAATCGCATGAGGCGACCTCCTGGCAGAGGAATATCGGCGTCATACTACAAGAAAGGGTAAGGTTTGGAAGATGGGGACTGAAATCGCGTTTTCAGCCGGGCCGTCATGACGGGAACAGGCGTTTTTCCATTTCGGCCCTTTTCAGCACTTCGCCATTTGCGGTCACGGTTTCATGCTTGATGACCCGGAACCCCATGGCCTCGAACGGGCCTTGCGCCATCAGGCTGGCATGGGTCCAGAGCCGGTCGGCGCCATTTTGGCGGGCATGGGCTTCCACCACGATGAATAACTGGCGAAACAAGCCTCGCCCGCGTCCGTTGGGCCGAATGAATGCGAAATCGATAGATCCCGGCAGCTCGACCGACATGAAGCCGAGCAGGTCATCACCATCCCAGGCTATGAAGATGGTCTGTCTGTCGAGGCGCTCGGCCCAGTCTTCACCCTTGCGCGGTGCAGCGACCCAGGCTTTGCGCTGGGCCTCGGTGTATGGGCTGGGGCCGTGACGAACGGCATCGAACATCAGTTCGCCGAGCGTGTCATAGTCGCGCGGTTCGGCCTGTTTGATCTGGACTTGCTGGCGCATTCAGGTCATCGACACCGGAACAAAAGCTGCGTCAAGGAGAGTGTTCATGACTGTCAATCGCCCCCGCCGATCCTGCCTCTACATGCCGGGCGCCAATGCCAGAGCCATCGAGAAGGCCAAGGGGCTGGCAGCCGATAGTGTCATTTTCGATCTCGAAGACGCGGTTGCCCCGGATGCGAAGGCAGAGGCCCGTACCGCCGTCTGTGCGGCGGTCAAGGCTGGTGGCTATGGCAAGCGCGAACTGGTTATCCGTATCAATGGCTTGGATACCGAATGGGGCCTGGAGGATTTGAAGGCGGCGGTCGCGGCAGGGCCTGACGCCATCCTCGCTCCGAAAGTTATCGATGGTGGCGACATTGACCGTTTGAATGATGCCATGAGCCGGGCGGGTGCCCCCGAAACGATGGGCTTGTGGGTGATGATCGAAATGCCCAAGGCTATTCTCAATATTCAGGAAATCGCCGAAGCGGTTGGGCGCACACGCCTGACCGCCTTTGTCATGGGCACCAATGATCTCGCCAAGGAGTTTCGTGCCATCAACAACCCACCGGAGCGGACCGCTTTCCAGACCGCACTCAGCATGAGCGTGATGGCCGCGCGGGCTTATGACCTGCTGGCGATTGATGGTGTGTTCAACGACATCAAGGACGAGCACGGCCTGATTGCAGAATGTGAGCAGGGCCGGGTCATGGGCTTTGACGGCAAGACGCTGATCCATCCGTCGCAGCTGGAAGCGACCAATCGCATCTTCGCGCCAAGCCCGGCTGATGTCGAACAGGCCCATGCCGTGATCGCCGCCTTCGCCGACCCCGCCAATGCTAGCAAGGGCGTGCTCAAGGTGAATGGCAAGATGACCGAACTGCTCCACCTGGAAGAAGCGCGGCGGGTGGTCGATGTTGCCGAGGCGATCAAGGCGCTCGAAGCCTAGTCCTCATCAAAGCCGACAAAGTGCGCCGCCTCGTCGACCGACTTGCGCTTCGAGACAACACCATTGGCCGGAAAACTGTCATCGGGGTAACCCATGGCAACACAGATCATGATGACCTGGTCATCGGGAATGCCGGCATGTTCACGCACCACCGGGGATTGCATGATGCCTTGGCTGTTGACGACGCAGCCAAGGCCCTTCGCCCAGGCCGCATTGACCATCGCGTTCGTCACGGCGCCGCAATCGAACGGGGCGATGTCGCCGCCATGGATCGAGCGGTCATAGGTGATGACAACTGAGACCGGGGCATCAAACTGGCGGAAACCGCGCAGCACCCAGTCCTGACGCTTTTCCTTGTCATGTCGTTCAATGCCCATGGCCTGGAAGAGCTGGATGGCAATTTCGACCTGGCGATCACGGTGGACGCCTTCATAGGCTGGTCCCCTGCGGAACTCGCGCGTATCAGGCACGCCTGAGAGGTTGCGTTCAACATTGCCCGCGCGGATCTTGTCGAGGATGTCACCGGTCACGACATAGAAGTTCCACGGCTGGGTATTCATCGATGACGGCGCGCGCATGGCCATCTCGAGCACTTCCTGGATGACCTGTTTCGGCACTGGCTTCTTCTGATAGCCGCGAATGCTCCGCCGACCCATCACAACGTCTTTATAGTCCATATGAACCTGCTCCCTGGATTATCGAGCGAAGTTAGAGGGCCTGTCCTCAGGGAAGTCTCGCCCAGCGCAAAATTTTCTTACTAGATTTGTGATACGCGAGGGAACTGCCCAAGAAACAGGGTCCGCGAAAGTGACAATAGCTTGAAGAGCTCATGGCATGCGTATGCTGAGACCAGCGTAATGATCGTGACCGCGACCGGATTGTAGAGATCAACGTGTTGGCGCAGAAAAATCTGGACCGGCTGATGCACATACATGATTGTCAGTGAAGCGGCTCCGAACCGTGAAAGGATCAGGCTTGGTGTGGACACGCACCTGGTCAGTAAGCGGGATACTTCCAGGAGGACCAGCACACAGGACAGTCCGGCCAGCAAGGTTAAGATCGGCCAGCCAGAGTCAGCGCGCTTCATCGCCATGGTCGGAGCATCCAATGTCCATACGGCGACGAGGTAGGTAAGGCCAAGGACGCCAGCAACACCGATGACGGGGCGGTACCAGTTCGGTCTTTTGTGGTAGTATTTGGCAAATGCGTGTCCCAGGTGAAAAATGGGCATGCTGACGAGGACGACATTCAGTGCCCAAGGCATAGAGCGATCAGGCGCATATGTCTGGGCTAGGTAACTTGTTGCGAGCATCACGAAACAAATACGCCAGAGCCAGGCCTTTGACAGTCGGCTTTGCAGAGCTGCGTAGAGAACCACGGTGAAGAAGTAGCAGGTCGGGAACCAGAAAACAGAGAACCAGCCGGTGAGCCGTTCCCCGCCATAAAGGAGTCTCAGGAGGGTTAGACCTGTGTCTTGTTGCGAGAGTGAAAAGACCAGCATCGACTGCACGCTATAGAAGAGCAGCAGAAAGGCGACATACGGCGTTAATAGCTGTCGCGCCTTGCGAATCGAGTAGGTGGCTGGATCGGTGCTCGCTTTGAACAAAATGCCCCCTACGAAGAAGAAGAGTGGCATGTGAAACACATAGATCAAGGCGGCAGTTTTTGGGGGAAAGACATGCCCGATCACCACAAGAATGATGCCGATGCCCTTGGCGACATCCAAAGACAAGTCCCGTGTCGTCATTTGGTCTTGCGTGGTCATGATGAAATGACCCGTGCAAGCCTCAGGCCATGAGCGCGCGGGCCAGGTGGTCAGACGGTTTCTGCGAACAGATCATAATCATCCGCATCAGTGATGCTCGCCCGGACAATGTCGCCGGGCTGCCATGCTTGCTGGCTGGCAAGGTAGACCACGCCATCGACTTCCGGGGCATCTGCCCTTGTGCGGGCCAGCCAATGGCCTGCGGCTTCGCCGGGGCCGTCTATGATGACGTCTTGGATGGTGCCGACTTGCGCAGCGGCGCGGGCTGCCGAAACCTCTGCCTGGACCTGCATGAACCGGTGCCAGCGCTCTTCTTTGACCTCTTCGGGAACGTGCCCTGGTAAAAGCTTGCTATCAGCATGAACGACATTTTCGTACTTGAAGCATCCAGCTCGATCGATTTTCGCCTCGCGGATAAAATCAAGCAGCATCTGGAAATCTTCTTCGGTCTCACCGGGAAATCCGACAATGAAGGTCGAGCGAATGGCGAGATCCGGCACGTCGCGGCGCCAGGACTGGATGCGCTCGAGCACTTTGTCCTGATTGGCCGGGCGCTTCATGGCCTTGAGCACATTGGCACTGGCATGCTGGAACGGAATGTCGAGATAGGGCGTGATCTGGCCATCGGCCATGAGCGGGATAACCTTGTCGACATGCGGGTAGGGGTAGACATAGTGCAGGCGGGTCCAGACGCCGAGACTGGACAGGCCGCGGGCAAGGTCAAGAAAGCGCGTGTCGTAGGTTTCGCCTTTCCAGACCTGCGGGGCATATTTCACATCCAGCCCATAAGCGCTGGTATCCTGGCTGATGACCAGCAATTCCTTCACTCCGGCGCGGACCAGCTGTTCCGCCTCGATCAGGACATGATGAATGGGCCGTGAGACCAGGTCACCACGCAGCTTCGGGATAATGCAGAAGGAACAGCGATTGGAGCAACCTTCGGAGATTTTCAGGTAGGCATAGTGGCGCGGTGTCAGGCGCAGGCCACTTTCAGGCACCAGGTCCGACTTGTGGTCATGCGGCTGGGTCAGGTGCGTGTGGACCGCGTCCATGACCTGTTCGTATTGTTGCGGGCCGGTGACGGCAAGGACTTTGGGATGAGCCTTCTCGATCACGTCAGGTTCAGCGCCGAGGCAGCCAGTGACAATGACCTTTCCGTTCGCCTCGATAGCTTCGCCAATCGCATCGAGGCTTTCCTCGCGGGCGCTATCGATGAAGCCGCACGTATTGACCAGGACAAGGTCGGCGCCTTCATAATCGGGGCTGATCGCATAGCCCTCGGCGCGCAGGCGAGTGACGATACGCTCTGAATCGACCAGCGCTTTGGGGCAACCGAGCGAGACAATCCCAACCCGAGGTTGGGCTTTCGGGCGAATAGGGGCATGTGGTGTGGTCATTCGCGTCCTGCTATACGCTGGAACCGGGTTTGAAAAGGAGCAGCGGCATGCAGCAAAGTCATCGGACCCCAAACCGACGTCGGCTATTTGGCCTCAGCCTGTTCGCGCTTGGCGTTGCGGCATTGGGGATTTACCTGTTCTGGCAACAGATCGGCGGGGCCGATGAGATGAACTGGGTGTGGTATCTGATGCTCGCGACCCTGGGCGCGATCATCTATGGCACGACCTTCTTCTTCAGTGTGCTGGCATTCGAGAATACGCTTGAGCAATACATCGTGTCAGACAAGATCACGAAAAAGAACAAGTGGATCGACGTTGAGACTGAAACCCGGTCCAGCCATGACGACAAGGTCGATGGCTGGGTGAAGATCTACGTCTTCGCGCGCACAATGTTTGCCATGGGCCTGCTGCCGCTGCTGGCCTGCATCTACCTGTTTTTCATTTACTGAGGGGGCTCGGCAGGATGCGGGTCAGGCCGCTTCCATATCCACGCCTTTTTCTGCCATGAAGGCTTTCAGTTCGCCGTTCTCGAACATTTCCTTGACGATGTCGCAGCCACCGACGAACTCACCCTTGACGTAGAGTTGGGGAATGGTTGGCCATTGTGAGAAAACCTTGATCCCTTCACGAACGGCCTGGTCCTCAAGCACGTTGACCGCCTGGTACTCGACGCCGAGATAGTCCAGCACCTGAACGACAACCGATGAAAACCCGCATTGCGGGAAGGTTGGGGTGCCCTTCATGAACACCATCACATCATTCGCCTTAACGGCTTCACCGATTGCATTTTGAACGTCATCAGTCATCGCTTCAATCCTTGTGCGAGGGGCGAACTTTCATGTTGGCTCGGTCAGGCGGGTGTTCAAGGCTCTAGCGGGTTTCCTTGAGCACCTGCTCGCGGGCAATCGGCAGCAATTCGGCCATGTGCTCGCGAATGCGGGCATCGGAGCGGTCGATATGTTTCGCGTCGAAGTCGGCGCGGATCTTGCGGAACACATCCTCATCGCCCGGCTCTTCAAGGTCGGACATGACGACGGTCTTGGCGTAAGCATCAGCCTCTTCGTCGTGCAGGTCCATCAGCTCGGCTGCCCACAGGCCAAGCAGCTTGTTTCGGCGGGCCATCACCTTGAATTCCGTGGCCTCATCCATTGCGAATTTTGCTTCTTCTGCGCGCTCGCGATCATCAAATCCAGACATTCTAGACAACCTTTCTGGGAGGGTTTCATTTTCAGTTGTGGATATAGAGCCAGACAGGGGTTTGGCGCAAGCGCGACATTACCGTGCAAGCTTGTCCAGATAGACAGTCCCGCGGGCCATCACGAAGTCGACATCTTCAAGCGCGCGGATATCCTGCAGGGGATTTGCATCCACCGCGATGATGTCTGCTGACTTGCCGACGGCAATGGAGCCAATTTCGTCTTCCAGCCCGAACAGGGCGGCGTTGGCGATGGTGGCGGCCTGGATGGCCTGGATCGGCGTCATGCCCCAATCCACCATGTAGGCGAACTGG
>CBDUKI010000079.1:0-9644 GCA_965367765.1 uncultured Henriciella sp. | reverse complement strand
GCCAGCGTCGCCTTGATCGTCGACAGGTCTTCATCGGCACGGTTCATATTGTGCAGGGCACGGATGAACAGCGCGGTATCGACATGGCCTTCATGGCCATCCTCCATCCCGGTCATGTAATAGGACATGACTTTCGAGCCGTCTTCTCCTACCCATTCGCGCGCCTGATCGATCCAGCCTGCGCTGTCTGCCTGACGTTTGGCCAAGCCTTCCTCGGACAGGTTGGGCAGGATTTTCAGCCACATGTCATCGGGATATTGCGCCCCAACCAGACGCCCTTCCGGGCCGAGATAGGCGATGAGGATCTTGGAATACCAGCCCCCACCGGGCAGCGCCTCGACGACAACCTCACCCGGCTCAACCTCAAAGAAATCGAGGGTTTCAGCCGGATGGCGGGCATCGTAGCGCGCCTTTACCTCATCGGGCTGGGCATCGAGAACCGCCTGCAAGCGTTCCGCATGGGTTGGCTCGACTACCACGATGACTTCGACCGCCTTTTCAACCTCGACCACGGTTTCAGGTGCCGGTGGCGGCACCTCGACAGTGACCGGCTCTCGCGGGGCCGCCTCCCCAGACAAGGCGGCGCAACCGGTCAAGGCCAACAGGCTGGCAGATGCCAGAAACACAAGATGATTCTTCATGATTTTCCTCCATACACATGGCCTAACACGCCCACCTGCCAATCCAAATCTTCGCGCCCCAAACCCTGGTCAATTTTTTGTGTAGTCACGGATTTCCGATCCCGGCGCGTAGGTCGCACTTGATGCGGGCCGGATACGGGGCTACCGCAATCTGCATGACTGATGCGACACTGACCCCCGCCCTGAAGACGCTGGCAGCTGGCCAGGCCCTGGACGCCGAGGCCCTGGAAGCGGCCTTTGCGTCCCTGCTGGCAGGCGACATTCCACCCGAACAAATCGGTGCCTTTCTGATGGGCCTCGCCGTGCGTGGGGAGACCGGCGCAGAATTGCTCGCCGGGGCCAAGGTGATGCGCGCCAATGCCCGCAAGATCGCGCTTGAAGGCGATGTTCTGGACACCTGCGGAACTGGCGGCCTCGGCTGGACCAGCCTGAACACCTCAACCGCCTCGGCCATTGTCATCGCCGCGTGCGGTGGCAAGGTCGCCAAACATGGCAATCGCTCCGTGCCGCCCAAGACTGGCAGCGCCGACGTGCTCGAAGCGCTGGGCGTGGAACTGGACATGACAGAGCCACGCTTCCGCGACTGTCTCGACCGGGCCGGTGTCGGTTTCCTCTATGCGCGCACCCATCACAGCGCCATGCGCCATGTTGCGCCGGTGCGCGCCAGCCTCGGCATCCGAACGATTTTCAATCTGCTTGGCCCACTATCGAACCCGGCCAGCGCGACGCACCAGATCCTCGGCGTCAACCAGGAACGCTGGCTGCGCCCGATGGCTGAAGCGCTGCGCGATCTCGGCATCACGCGGGCCTGGGTCGTGTTTGGCCCCGATGCAACGATGGGCGGGATTGATGAGCTATCGATTGCCGGGGAAACCAGGATTATCGACGTGCGCGACGGGGCACTACATGAGACCAGCGTGCATCCGGGCGAAGCGGGCCTCAGCAGCTCACCGCTCGCCGCACTGCAAGGCGGCTCGCCAGACGAAAATGCCCTGGCGATCCGCGAACTGTTCGAGGGCCGTTCCGGGCCGTTCCGCGATGCGGTGGTGCTCAATGCGGCCGCCGGTCTGCACATCCTGGGCCTGGCACCAGACCTCAAGGCCGGAGCCGAAATGGCCGGACAGGCCCTGGATGAAGGCCGCGCCCTGACCACGCTGGGAGCCTTGCGCGCCGCTTCGAAAGGCCAGCCGGAATGAGCACCATTCTCGACCGGATCATTGACTACAAGCGCGACGAGGTGGCCGCGCTGAAACACGAACATGGCATTTCGGAGATGCTGGCGCGCGCCGCAGCCGCTTCGGCCCCGTTAGGCTTCTCAGCCGCGCTGGATCGCACCGTCGAAAGCGGACGCAACGCCCTGATCTGCGAAATGAAGCGCAAGTCGCCCTCGGCCGGGGAAATCCTGCCGGGTGCAGATCCGGCTGCGATCGCCACTGAGTACGAAGCGGGTGGTGCGAGCTGTCTTTCGGTGCTGACGGACGGGCCGAGCTTTGGCGGCAGTCTGGATGATTTTCGGGCGATCCGGCGCGCCGTCGCCCTGCCCCTCCTGCGCAAGGACTTCATGATCGACCCGATCCAGATTGCCGAAGCGCGGGCCCATGGCGCCGATGCGATCCTGGTCATCCTGTCATGCACCGAGGATGGCCTGGCGCGCGAATTGATCGCCTGCGCCCACGAGCTGGGCATGGATGTCCTGCTGGAGACCCATGACCGCGAAGAGATCGAACGGGCGCTGGCGCTTCCCGACGGCCTGATCGGTATCAACAATCGCGACCTGAAACGCATGGTCACGGACCTGGCGACGACCGAGGCCCTGTGCGGGATGATCCCGGACGGGCGGGCCTTTGTGTCAGAAAGCGGGGTCCACTCGGTTGATGATATCCAGCGCCTGCGCCAGACCGGGGCGCGGCGCTTCCTGATTGGTGAAAGCCTGATGAAACGGGCTGACCGACTGGCCTATT
The DNA here is from genome assembly GCA_965367765.1 of uncultured Henriciella sp. Taxonomy (GTDB): domain Bacteria; phylum Pseudomonadota; class Alphaproteobacteria; order Caulobacterales; family Hyphomonadaceae; genus Henriciella. The sequence goes on along the minus strand of CBDUKI010000079.1, from coordinate 7,042 downwards.
CCGAGGCCTTGCGCGACGCATCCTAAGGGATGTTGCGGATAGACAAGCCACCAGAAATTCTGCTGGATTCAAGGCGCTAAAATTCACCCGCCTGACAGGAAAGATTTGACAAAAGAACAGAACGCGAATAAACAAACAGGGAACAGATTCGCGCAGACCGGAGAAATAGCTTGCTGACGACGAAACAAAAGGAACTTCTGCTCTTCATTCATGAGCGGATCAAGGCCGAGGGCGTCTCGCCATCATTCGACGAAATGAAGGAAGCGCTGAACCTGGCCTCCAAGTCAGGCATTCACCGCCTGATCGTCGCTCTGGAAGAACGCGGCTTTATACGCCGCCTACCCAACCGGGCGCGGGCACTGGAAGTCCTCAAAATGCCAGATAGTGCCACGCCGACGGCCCCGCCGCGTGGGCGCCAGACCTTCCGGCCCAGCGTTGTCGGCTCCGCGACGCCGCGCATGGGCGATTCCAGTATTCCGATCCTTGGACGGATTGCTGCCGGTGTGCCGATCTCTGCGATCCAGCACGAGGTCGACCGCGTCACGCCACCTGCCGAATTTGCAGACAGCGACACGCACTATGCCCTCGAGGTGAAGGGCGACTCGATGATCGAAGCCGGTATTCTCGACGGCGATATTGTCATCCTGCATCGCACTGACAGCGCCAATTCTGGTGAGATTGTCGTGGCCCTGATCGATGATGAGGAAGCCACGCTCAAGCGCCTGCGCAAGAAAGGGGCTTCCGTGGCCCTGGAAGCGGCCAACCCTGCCTATGAGACCCGGATTTTCGGGCCAGACCGCGTGCAGGTCCAGGGCCGGCTCGTGGCGCTGGTTCGCAAATACGACTAGTCAGCCCTGACACAGGGATACCAGGGCCGCTCTCCACAGGGCGGCCTTTGTATTTCGGTTGGACCTTCCCGTCGATTGAATTGCCAGCTCAGCCCGCGTGTCGGCAAATCGCCCCAGACATGCAGGCGGGTCTGGCAGGCGGCGAGTTCAGGTCGGGCATCGCCGATCAGGACAAGCGCATGCCGACGCAATTGCTGGCATGTTGTGGCGACACCGGCAGGCACAAGCGCAATGGACTGACCGGCCAGCGTTCGCTGACATATCGCGCCCTGGCAATGTGCGCTGACCGGCGCATCGACATATCGCAAAGGCGCCAGGCCATCCCCGGAGATGAAGTCAATCCGCTCAACCTGCCCGGCCTGATGAACAAGAAACACCTCGCCAGACGGCGCCCAGTGCAGACGGGCTGGCGGCGTCACAAGCCACAGGCCGAGCCCGGCAAGGCTGAACAGGCCTGCGCTGGCGAGACGTTTTGGCCAGCCCCGCCAAACCGCGCCGAGCGCCATGGCAATGGTGAACATGACCAGCGAGGCGGCCGGCATCGGCCGGGCGAACCCCGCCCCTTGTGGCCCCAGGTCAGAAAACGTGTGCGCCACCCATAACACCGCCTCTAGCGCTTTACCGAACATGGCGAGTGGCCACTCGCTGAGACCGAACGGTGCCGCAATCAGGGCCAGCGCAGCCAGCGGGGCCGCAAGCAGGGATATGATCGGCATGGCCAGCAAGTTCGCGCCCAGGCCAAAGGCCGCCACCCGGTCAAAATGGTAAAGCGCGAAGGGCATGGTTGCCAGGCCGGAGACAAGCGAGGTCACGAACAGGGATTTCAGCCAAAACGAGACGCCGCGGCGCGGCGGACCGGCCCGCTCGCGATCATGGCGCTGCCAGGCCTCATAGGTGGCGATCAGGGCGCCGGTCGCCGCAAACGACATCTGAAACCCTGGCGTGACGACACTCCATGGCGACAACAGGACAACCAGTATCATGGCAATCGCCAGCGACCGCAGGCTCAGGGCGACACGGTCAAACAGGACCGCCCCGAATAGGACAGCCGCCATGATGAAGGCGCGCTGGGTCGATATGCTCGCCCCAGACAGGAGCAGGTAGCACAGGCTGGCAAACAGGGCGGCCAGGGCGGCTGGTTTCTGCACCGGGATGCGCAGAGCGATGGGTTCGATCAGGGCCAATCCCCGCCAGATGATCAGATAGACCATGCCGCCGACAATCCCCATATGCAGACCGGATATGGCCAGAAGGTGTGCCAGGCCCGAGCCACGCAGCGCCTCCTGGTCGCGGTCCGTCATGAAACTGCGGTCACCGGAAGCCAGCGCCGCGGCAAACCCACCGGCCCGCTCTCCGCCAGCCCGGTTGACGAAATGGCCGAGATTGCGTCGGTGTTTGGCAATCCACAGACGGAACTGATCAAGCCAGGATTTCGGCGCGCCCAGCGCCCCGCCTCGACACCGCCCCTGGACATAGCCGACCGCGCCCAGCCCTTCATAGTAAGCCTGGCGATCAAACGCATAATCGCCCGGCACGAGCGGCCCCGGTGGCGGGCGCAGAACCGCCCAGCAGCGCACGAAACGGCCCGCTTCGACCTGCAGGCGCGTTGTATGGGTCACACGGACACGATCTGGCAGCTCATGTCGCGCCAGATCATCTATGGCATGGACAATCAGGCGCAGCCGGACCCCGCGACTGGCCGGTTCAACCTCTTCAACCCAACCTTCAACCATGACGGGGCCAAGCGGCCCGGCAATCACCGGATGCTGAACCCGATAGGTGGCGAGTTTTCCCGCCAGCGCACCGACACTGATCGCCAGCATGATGAAAGCCAGCGTCGCCGCCACCGGCGGAACAAGGCGGCGCCCCGTCAATCCCGCGACCAGGGCAAGACTGGTCAAGCAAGCGCCCAGCAAGGGCCAGAGCGCCGGCTCATGCCAGGTGACGCCATACCAGGCGGCACCGACACAAAGGCCGAAGGCGAACAGCAGCGGGCGCCGTCCACCGCCATCAAAGTTCAACAGCCAGGTCAGGAATGACATGTGCGCTTGTTCGCCACTCTTGCGAAAAGTAGCGTCAGCGTGTTGATGCAGATTTGCATCAACCATTTGACCCTTCAGAGGCCCCTGATCCTGCCATGAGCATAGTCACGCGATTTGCCCCCTCCCCGACCGGTATGCTGCATATTGGCGGTGCACGCACAGCGCTATTCAATGCGCTTCTCGCCCGACACTACAAGGGAAAATTCTTGCTTCGCATTGAAGACACCGACAAGGCGCGCTCCACCGAAGAAGCCACCCAGGCCATCCTCGACGGGCTCAACTGGCTCGGCCTGACCCCGGATGAACCGCCTGTCTTCCAGAGCCATAATGCCGAGCGTCATGTCGCCTGCGCCCTCGACATGGTCGCAAAAGGCAAGGCGTTCCGCTGCTACACCACCCCGGAAGAGCTGCAAGCGCGCCGCGAAGCCGGTGAGGCCAAACGGGCCGAAGCCAAGCAGGACGGGCTCAGCGACGATCAACGCGCGGCCTTGCGTGGCGAGGCGGACGAATTGTTGAAGCCCTACCGTTCACCCTGGCGCGAAGGGGGCACGCCGCCGGCACAGGATGCGCCCTATACGGTTCGCCTCAAAGCGCCGGATGGCGGGCGGATCACCGTCAAGGACGGCGTCCAGGGCGAAATCTCAATCGCCGCCGAGGAGGTTGACGACCTGATCCTGCTACGCGCCGATGGCACGCCAACCTATATGCTGGCCGTCGTTGTTGACGACCATGACATGGGCATAACGCATGTGCTGCGCGGCGATGACCATTTGCGCAATACGTTCCGCCAGCTCCCGATCTATGCGGCAATGAACTGGCCTGTGCCAGCATTCGCGCACGTGCCGATGATCCATGGCGCGGATGGCGCGAAACTCTCGAAACGCCACGGTGCGCTGTCAACGCTGGCCTATCGCGACATGGGCTACCTGCCCGAGACGATGAACGCCTATTTACTGCGTCTCGGCTGGAGCCATGGCGACCAGGAAATCTTCACATTCGATGAGGCGGCTGAGGTGTTTGACCTGCCTGGCCTCAACCGGGCACCATCAAAACTGGACTTTGACAAGCTCAATGATGTCAACGCGCACTTCATCCGGCGAGCCGATGACGCCCGATTGCTGCAACTGCTAAGACCCGAACTCGCCAAGCTGGTGAACCTGTCACCAGAGCTTGAAGCCAAGATCGAAATGGCGCTGCCGACCGTGAAGGAGCGTGGCTCAACGCTGCCCGAACTCGCCCAATCCTGCCAGTTCCTGTGGGATAGCAACGCCGAAAACCTGAACAAGAAAGCCCGCAAGGCCTTGCGCGACGATGGTCTAAATCACCTAAAACTTATCCGTCAGGCCCTAGACCAAATCGAAATCTGGTCTATTGAAGCGGTGCAGGACGTGTTGCAGTCGTATTGCACCGCACACAACCTATCTATGGGACAGGTCGGTCCACCGCTTCGTGCGGCGTTAACCGGCGGACTGCCCGCTCCGGATCTCGCGCCAGTCGCCTACTGGCTCGGCCGCGAAACGGTTCTGGAGCGGATTGATAGACATTTGCCAGCTTGATGGGCTGGCATCGATAAATGAAGAGATGGCAAGAGGGCTGATATGATAAACAAGACCAAGCAAACCGGAACGGCACAGCTGATTATTGATGGCAAGACGATTGAGCTACCCATTCTGAGCGGAACGCACGGGCCAGACGTCATCGATGTGAAAAGCCTTTACGCCCAGGCCGGCAAGTTCACCCTCGACCCCGGCTTCACGTCTACAGGATCTTGCGAATCCCAGATCACCTTCATCAATGGCGAAGAAGGCATCCTGCTGCATCGCGGCTACCCGATCGACCAGTTGGCCGAAAATTCTGGTTTCATGGAAGTCTGCTATCTGCTTCTGAATGGTGACCTGCCAACGCAGAGCGAATTCAAGGAATTCTCCAGCCGCATTACACAACACACGATGCTGCACACACAGATGGATAGCTTCTTTGATGGCTTCCGCCGTGACAGCCACCCCATGGCGATGCTGACCGGAACGGTCGGTGCCCTGTCTGCCTTCTATCCCGGCGCCATGGACAGCTCCGACCCGGATGAACGCAACCTGGCCTATATCCGCCTGCTGGCAAAAATGCCGACCCTCGCCGCGCGCATCTACAAGTACACGATCGGCCAGCCATTCGTGAACCCGATCAATGAGCTGGGCTATGCCGAGAACTTCCTGCGCATGTGCTTCTCGGTTCCGGCTGAGAAGTATATTCCGAACCAGGTGATGATCCGCGCCATGGACCGCCTCTTGATCCTGCAGGCTGATCATGAGCAGAACGCCTCAACCTCGACCGTACGCCTGGCCGGGTCTTCAGGCGCGCACCCTTATGCCGCGGTTGCAGCCGGTGTTGCTTCGCTGTGGGGGCCAAGCCATGGCGGCGCAAATGAAGCCTGCCTCAACATGCTTCGCGAAATCGGCACGGTGGAGCGGATCCCGGAATTCATCGCCCGCGCCAAGGACAAGAATGACCCGTTCCGCCTGATGGGCTTTGGCCACCGCGTCTACAAGAATTACGACCCGCGCGCGAAAGTCATGCAGCAGACCGTGCGTGAGCTGATGGACGAACTGGGCATCAAGAACAACCCAATCATGCAGGTCGCCAAGGAACTCGAGAAAATCGCCCTGGAAGACGAATACTTCGTTGAGAAGAAGCTCTATCCGAACGTCGATTTCTATTCCGGCATCGCGATGGACGCGATTGGCTTCCCAACAGACATGTTCACCGTTCTGTTCGCCCTCGGCCGAACGGTAGGCTGGGTCTCGCAACTCAACGAGATGATCGAAGACCCATCACAGCGCATTGGCCGCCCACGCCAGATTTACACCGGCGCCCCGATGCGCGACTACGTGCCGATCAAACAGCGCTAGACATATCCAGAATTGCCCGCGCCGCAATATCCGGCGCATGCCCGACGCCCTCGCCCATCCGGTCGAGGGCGTTGTCTTGTGCCTGTTTCTGAGCCGCCAGCCGGGCCGGATCGTCCAGCAGGTCCAGCGCCTGACGGACCATCGCACCAGCCTTGAACTTGGTCTGAAGGTATTCCGGCACCACTTCGGTATCGTCAGCAGCAATATTGAGCAGCGTGATGTGCTTGGGCTTGTAGAGGAAGAAGCGGGCCAGCGCCCAGGTGATCCAGCCAGTCTTGTAGCCAACGAGGAAGGGCGTGCCCTGCACAGCCAGCTCGCTCGTCACTGTGCCAGAGCAGGCCAGCGCAAGATCGGCAGCGGCCATGACATCATACCGGTCAGCCGTTTCGTCGGTGACAATCGCCCAGTCGCGCACAGCGCCGAAACGCTCCAGGAACATGTCCCGAATGGCTGGCGCTGGGGCAAAGACAACCTGCGTACCGGGCCGGGCCGCGCGGATCGCTTCGGCAGTCGCCACCAGGGTCGGGGCAACACGGTCAACCTCGCTTGGCCGACTGCCCGGCAGGACGAGCAGAACCTGCGCATCGCTCGCAATGCCCGCCGCAGCGCGAAACCGGGCGCCATCGCCCTTCACTGTGCGGCTGAGCGCTGGATTGCCCATGATCGTCACCGGCAGGCCATGCGGGGCATAATAAGGTTTTTCCATCGTGTGGATGCAGATCAAGTGATCGACCGTGGCGGCCAGTGTCCTGGCGCGCCCGGCCCGGGTGGCCCAGACCTGTGGCCCGACCAGCTTGACCAGCTTGATCTCAGGGGCTCGCGCCCGCACGCGCTGGGCCACACGCAACATGAAGCCCCAGGAATCGACCAGCGCGACAATGTCAGGCTTGAAGGCGATGATCGCGTCGGCAGCCGCATCGGCCAGCTTGACCACGGTGCCATAGGCTTTCAGGCCTTCGAACAGGCCGAGTATGGAGAGTGGCGCAATATCAATCGGCGACTGAATGCCGACCTTGGCGCTCTCAGCCCCACCAATCCCGGCAATCTCGACCTCGGGGCATTGCTGGCGCAGGGCCTCGATCACTTCGCGCGACAGGAGATCGCCGGAGGGTTCGGCGGCGACCATGAAAATTCGCGGCGCTGACATCAGGCCCAGTCCTTGTCAAATCCGAACAGGAACAAGCCCAATTGTTCAGCCCGTTCAGACACTTGCGGTTGGCCGACAATCAGCACACCGCCCGCCTCAACA
>CBDUKI010000078.1:0-9686 GCA_965367765.1 uncultured Henriciella sp. | reverse complement strand
GGCCGACGATGCGGCCCCCGTCCAGGCCTACGTCCTGCGGATGGGCCGCCGCCTGGCCACTGACATGCTCGCCGCCCCCAAAGCCAATCTCCAGCCAGATCTCGCGCGCTGCGCTGAACAGGCTGGCCGGGTCAAGCGCGCCAGGCTGACCAACCGGCACACGCAGTTTCGGCAACAGGTCCGCCATCAGCGTCGCCTGCCGGGTCGACAGGGCGCGACCGCCGCGGCGGCCATAGGTGCGCAATGGGGGGCGTGTGGCTGAACTCATCTTGTCTCCATGGCGGGGTGTCGGTCGCTTGACCCGCACCCTGCCCCGCCCGCTAGCGCGCGCACCGGTCATAGTCAAACCGCCCCGAACACTGGGTACGGGCCCCATCCCCAAGAAAATTTGATCCAGCCCTTGCTTCCCTGCGTCAAAAGATCGAAGACGGCCCGCTCAGCTTTTTCCCGGATCGCCCCTCTTGAACCCTTCTCCGCCAGCCAACGTCGAACGCCCGGACCTGCCGATCCCGCTCTGGGAGTTTGTGCCGATGATTGCTGGCATGATGGCGCTCAATGCCCTGGCCATCGATATCATGCTGCCGGCGCTCGGTCATATCTCGGACCATTACAGCCTCGCCCATGACAATGACCAGCAACTGGTCATCTTCGCCTATGTCCTTGGCTTCGGGGCGCCGCAACTCGTGTTCGGGCCGATTTCAGACCGGTTCGGGCGCAAAGGCCTGCTCCAGCTGTGCCTGATCGCCTACACGCTGGCCGGTTTCGCGTGCATGATGACCACCAGTTTCACCCTGCTGCTCATCACCCGCTTTGCCCAGGGCGTATTCGCGTCGGGCGTGCGGGTCATCGCGGTGTCGATCGTGCGCGACCTGATGGCCGGGCGCGCCATGGCGCGGGTCATGTCACTGGTCATGACCGTGTTCATGGCGGTGCCGATCCTGGCCCCGATGATCGGCAGCGGCGTGATGATCATCTCGTCCTGGCAATGGACGTTCGGCCTGCTGTCGCTGGCCGGGCTGGCCATGCTCGTCTGGGTGCAATTGCGCCTGCCCGAAACCCTGGGCGCGGAGGCCCGCCAACCGCTCAGCGTCACCAATTCCATGCACGCCTTCGCGCTGGTCGTGCGCACCCGTGTCACGTTCGGATACATGGCCGCCAGCGGCGTGATCTTCGGCGCCCTGTTCGCATTTATCGCATCATCCGAACAGATTTTCAGTGACGTGCTGAAAACCGGCGAGCAGTTCCCGCTCTGGTTTGCCGGTATTGCGGCTTGCCTGGCTGCAGCGAACTTCACCAATTCGCGGATTGTCGAACGTGTCGGCATGCGTCGGGTCAGCCATTTTGCGCTGTTCGCCTTTATCCTGTTCACCTCGCTGAACGCCTTCTGCATGCATGTGCTCGGCGAGCACCTGTACATTTTCTATCCGCTGTTCGGGCTGACCTTTGCCTGTTTCGGGCTGATTGGGTCGAACTTCTCGGCCCTGGCGATGGAGCCGCTGGGCAAGATTGCCGGCACGGCCAGTGCCGTATACGGCTTCGCCACCAGCACTGTGGCCAGCGGCTTCGGTTACCTGGTCGCCAGCCAGTTCAATGGCACCTTGGCCCCAGTCATGCTCGGCTTTGTCAGTCTGGGCATTGCCGCTCTGCTGATCGTCACCCTGACGGAGAAGGGCCGCCTGTTTAGCGCACGCTAACCCGGCGGCAACGTTGACGCTCCCCAGGCGCCCTGCGAACCTGCCGCAAAAAATAACCCTGGGAGAAAACCATGCCGGTTGATGCGATCAATGCGGAAATCATCAATGCCTACAATGCTGCGATGGAGGCCAGTGGACTGGCCGCTGCGACCGAGCCGGATGTGGCCCAGAATCGTGCCTTCTATCACACCATGTCGACGCAGGTTGGCGGCCCGGAAGTCGCCGAAGTGCGCGATATCGAGATTGATAGCCACTATGGCAAGATCGGCGCGCGGCTCTACCATCCCCAACCGGGCACCACGCTGCCTGGCCTGGTCTATTATCACGGCGGTGGCTGGGTCATCGGTGACCTGGATACCCATGACGCTTATTGCCGCCACCTTGCTAGTGCGGCCAATATCGCGATTGTCTCGGTCGATTACCGGCTCGCCCCGGAAGTTGCTTTCCCGGTGCCGTTCGAGGATTGTTATGCGGCCAAGGAATGGGTCGCCGCGCACGCCGCGAAACTGGGCATTGACCCGTCGCGTCTGGCCATTGGTGGCGACAGTGCAGGCGGCAACCTGACAGCCGCCGTTGCCCTGGCCACACGAGACCGGGGCGGGGCCCGGGTCGTCCACCAATTGCTGATCTATCCATGCGTGCTGCAAAACCCGGAAACTGGCTCTTATGACGAATATGGCGAAGGCCATGTCCTGACTGCCGACACGATGCACTGGTTCTGGGCGATGTATTTTGGCGGCCAGGACGTGAAGGACAATCCCTATGCCTGCCCGGCCAATGCCGACAGCCTGGCCGACCTGCCGCCTGCCACCGTTATCACCGCGGAATGTGATGTCCTGCGTGACGAGGGCGAAGCCTATGCCATGCGCCTCGCCAGGATCGGCAATGACATGCAGCTCAAGCGGTTCAACGGGACGTTCCATGGCTTTTCCGGCATGGTGGGCGCTGTGCCACAGGCTGATGAGGCGCTCGCCTTCACCGTCGAACGCCTCGGCGAAGCCTTCGCCTAGGACATTTACATACTGCAGCGACTGCGCATTCATGCTCCAATGCGAACTGACCGAGTGCCTGCGTAATCGCCGGCAAAGGACAAGACGAGGAGAGGCATGGCAGACGATCCGTACAAGGTTCTCGGCGTCGAGAAGACCGCGTCACAAGACGAGATTCGCAAGGCCTATCGCAAGCTCGCCAAGGACCTGCACCCGGACCTGAACCCCGGCGACGACGCTTCTGCCGAACGGTTCAAGGCAGTGGCGTCGGCCTATGACATCATTGGCGATGCTGAAACCCGCGCACGTTATGACAATGGCGAGATCGACGCTTCGGGCCAGGAGCGCCCGCAACAACAAGCCTATCGCGAATATGCCAGTGGGCCGGGCGGCGAGCGCTACCGACACCAGGGCAGCTATCAGGGCTTCGAGGATGCCTCGGACATTTTTGCCGACCTGTTTCGCAATCGCGGCGGTGCCCAGGGCTTCGAGCAGGAGCATTACCGCGCCTATCCTATGCCAGGACGCGATGCGCGCTATGCCCTGGAGGTCGACTTTCTCGATGCCGCGCGCGGCCAGGACAAGCGCATCACCCTGCCCGATGGCAGTGTCCTGAATGTCTCCGTGCCCGCTGGCGTCAGCGACGGCCAGACAATCCGCCTGAAAGGCAAGGGCGAACCAGGCCTGAATGGCGCACCAGATGGCGATGCGCTGATCAATATCAGCGTGCGCCCCCACCCACTCTATCAGCGCGACGGCGACAATATTCGCATCATCCTGCCAATCGGGCTGGATGAGGCCATGCTCGGGGCCAAGGTCGAAGTGCCAACCCTGCATGGCCGGGTCAAGGTCAGCGTGCCCGAAGGCGCCAGCAGCGGCCAGACCCTGCGCCTGAAAGGACGCGGTATCCGGCGCAAGTCCGGCAAGCAGGGCGATCAGCTGGTCGAACTGAAACTGGTGATGCCCGACACGCCGGACGAAGAGCTGAAAGCCGCCGTCGAGGCCTGGAAGGCGCGCGCGACGCCGAATGCCCGCGCCAATTGGGCCGGAAACCGGGAGACCTGACATGGCCGATGAAAACAAGACCTACACCGAGGACGAAATCCTGGCCGAGCTACGCCTGGTCACTCGCAGCCAGCTCAGCATCTGGATCCGCGAAGGCATGGTGCGCCCGCAAATGCAGGCTGGCCAACCCCTGTTTGACGAACTGGACCGCACCCGGATCGAGCTGATCTCGACCCTGTGCCACGAGTTCGAGGTCAATGACGACGCGCTCTGCGTCTTCCTGAACTATCTCGACCAGGTCCACACTCTGCGCCGCGACATGACACGGCTGATGCGAGCGATCGACCAGCAGCCGGGCGCCATTCGCCAGGCCATTCTCGACCACTGGGAAAAGAGCTAACGCCTAGAGCCAGGCGGCCTGAACCACGTCAACCACGTCGTCCATGATCTGCGTGATCTTGAAATCCTTTGGCGTATAGACCCGCCGCACGCCCATCTGGCGCAGGCTCTGTTCATCCTCATGCGGGATGATGCCGCCAACCACGAGCGGGACCTTGTCCAGCCCGGCCTTGCGCATTTCTGAAATGGTCTCGCGCACCAGGTCGAGATGACTGCCCGACAGGATGGACAGACCGATGACATGTGCGTCGGCCGCCTTGGCCTGTGCGACGATCTCCGCCGGCGTGAAGCGAATGCCATCATAGATCACATCCATGCCGCAGGCACGGGCCCGCGCGGCAATCTGTTCGGCGCCATTGGAGTGGCCGTCGAGGCCTGGCTTGCCCAGCACGTAGGACAATCGCCGCCCGAGCTTCTCTGACACCGCATCGACCCGTGCGCGTGTCGCCTCAATGGCGGCCTCCCCGCCGGTCTCAATCACCACGGCAACCCCGGTCGGGCCGCGATATTCGCCAAAGACTTCGCGCAGGGCCGTGCCCCACTCACCGGTCGTCACGCCCGCCTTGGCCGCTGCGATGGATGGCTCCATGAGGTTGCGCCCGTCACTGGCGGCGGCTTTCAAGTCACTGATCGCGGCCTCGACGGCACCGGCGTCACGCGCCTTTCTCCAGGCCTGCAGGGCGCGGACCTGCCCGGCTTCAACCGCCGGATCGATGGTCTGGATGGCGTCGGTACCGCTGCCAAGCGGACTTTGCGCCGTCTCGACATAGCGGTTGACGCCGATGACGCTGAGCGCGCCGCTTTCAATGCCCTGGATGCGCTCGATGTGCGCGCCGACCAGGCTTTCCTTCATATATGGCACGGCCTCGACCGCACCGCCCATGGCGTCGATCCGGGCCAGTTCGGCGCGCGCCTCGGTCTTCAGGGCCTCAGTCTTGCCTTCGACGACATGGCTGCCATCGAACAGGTCTTCATATTCCAGCATGTCGGTCTCGAAGGCCATGATCTGCTGCATGCGCAGGGACCATTGCTGGTCCCACGGGCGTGGCAGGCCGAGCGCCTCGTTCCAGGCAGGCAGTTGCAAGGCCCGGCAGCGCGCGCGCTTGGACAGGGTAACCGCCAGCGCCTCAAGCAGGATGCGATAGACATTGTTCTCCGGCTGCTGCTCGGTCAGCCCCAGCGAGTTAACCTGCACACCATAGCGGAAACGCCATAACGCTTGCGCCCGATTTCTTCCCACAGGTCAACAAATGCGCGCATCTTGCACAGCTCTGTAACAAAGCGCACACCGGCATTCACGAAAAAGGAAATCCGCCCGAACACGGTGGTGAAATCTTCCTCCGGCACCTGCCCGCCCGCCTTGACAGCATCCAGCACGGCGCAGGCCGTGGCCAGCGCATAGGCCAGTTCCTGCTCCGGCGTCGCCCCGGCTTCCTGCAAATGGTAGGAGCAGACATTGAGTGGGTTCCACTTTGGTACTTCAGTATAGCACCAGGCGACAATATCGCTGATCAATCGCATGCTCGGCTGCGGCGGAAAAACATAGGTCCCGCGCGATAGGTATTCCTTGATGATGTCATTCTGCGTCGTACCGCGCAGTTTCTTGCGGTCGTCGCCGCGTTCATCGGCCAGCGCGACATACAGCGCCAGCATCCAGGCAGCCGGGGCGTTGATCGTCATGGACGTGTTCATGTCTTCCAGCGGCAAGCCCTCGAACAGGGTGCGCATGTCGCCAAGATGGGCGACCGGCACGCCAACCTTGCCAACCTCGCCGCGCGACAGGACATGATCGCCATCATAGGCGGTCTGGGTTGGCAGATCGAAAGCGATGGACAGGCCGGTCTGGCCCTTGGCCAGGTTCATCCGGTACAGCTCGTTCGACTTTTCCGCCGTCGAATGGCCGGAATAGGTGCGGAAAATCCAGGGCCGATCCGGGCCGTGCTGGAAACTTGTGTCGGTCATGCGCAATGCCCTGCTCTGTGTATTGCGCCGCAACATGCCCCGAACACGCTGCCGGAGCAAGCCAGACGATTTGTCCGCGTTTCAAGAACCGGATGACATTTGTGTCGTTTGGCGATACAGCGCGCGAATCACCTTGCCGGGATGTCACAAGATGACTGAATTGATTGGCGCGATCGCCGCGATCCTCACGACACTTTCCTTCGTTCCCCAGGCTGTCATGACCGTGCGCACCGGCCAGACGGATGGCATCTCACTGACCATGTATCTCTTGTTTACAATCGGCGTGACCTTCTGGCTCGTCTACGGGCTGATGATTGCCAGCCTGCCGATCATTCTGGCCAATACGATCACTGTCAGCCTGGCAATGATGATCCTGGCGACCAAGGCGCGATCCGTCCTGCGCGCCCGCGCCCGCTGACCACCTGAAACGCCGCATTGCATCGCCCTACCGCGGCCTCTATCTAGAGGCGCTGGAGACCGACCCATGCCCAATGCCCTGCTCTTGCCGATCCTGCTGCGCGCCACGCCAGGCCTCATCCTGTTGATCGCGGCCTGTACGGCTGGTGTCCTCAATCGTTCGGTCATGATCGTGCCCCTGCTGGCCCTTGCTGGCACGCTGGCCCAGTTCGCCGCCAGCCAGTTCGCGCCCAATCCGCTCGACAGTTTGAAGGACGCCTTTGCCGGACCGAAAGCGGCGACCAGCCCGGCGAACAAACTCGCCCGCGGCCTGATCATGTCGACACTTGGATTTGGTGTTGTCTATGGGTTAAGCGCGCTGATCGCCGCGCTGTTCCAGGAAACCGAATTTGCGCGCACCCTGACCGGCTTTGATGCTGGCCTGGTGCTCATTCCAGCCGGGATCGCCTTTGTCCTGTCGATCTTCGTCGCCAAGTCGATTGCCCGCCAGGCGGCCCAGATGCTGGGCGGCTTCCAGGCTGCTTTCTCGCAAATGCAGGGCCAGGCCGGACAGGCCGCCAATGATGATGACGCCTTCACCGTCGAGGGCGAAATCATCGAGCCGAAGGATGAGGACCTATAGCCAGTCGCCATAGACAGACAGGTCTGCGCCCATGGCTGTGTAATAGGCCCGCTGGACCTGGCGCGTTACCGGCCCCGGCACACCATCGCCAACTGGCTCTCCATCTATCGAAATGACCGGCGCAATGAGCGCCCCAGCCGAGGTTGTGAACACTTCTCGTGCGCCGCGCAGTGCTTCCAGGCTGAACGCTGCCTCGCGCACTTCGAGGCCAAGGTCGGCCGCCTGTCCGATCACGCTGGCGCGGGTAATCCCTGGCAGGATAGCGCTCGACAGGTCGCGCGTCTGCAAGACGCCATCTGCGCCGACCATCCAGACATTGGCGGATGCTGCTTCGGTCACCTTGCCGTCTTCATGCAGGATGGCCGTCTCGGCCCCGGCGGCGCGCGCGGCGCGATAGGCCAGGGCTTGCGACAGCAATTGCGTGGTCTTCAGATCGCGCCGGACCCAGCGCGTATCGGTCAGTGTGATGACGGCGATGCCATCGCGCGCCTTGTCAGAGATCAGTGAGCGCGCGGTGGAAAACATGAAAACGCTGGGGGACAGGGCTTGCGGGCCGGAAAAGTCGCGCTCGCCATAGGCCCCGCCGGTCACCTGCAGATAGATCAAGCCCTCGTCCAGCTGGTTGCGGTCGATCAGGCCATTGTGAAGGTCCAACCAGTCTGCATCACTGTGCGGATTGGCAATCTCCAAGGCCTGAAGCGTTCGCTCCAGGCGCGCCAGATGTCCCGGCGCGTCAATCAGCTGGCCACCATAGATTGCCGTGACCTCATAAGCGGCATGGCCAAACAGGAAACCACGGTCAAAAGGCGAAATTCGCGCCGCCTCGACAGGCACAAATTCATTGTTCAGATAGGCCCAGACTGTATCTGTCATCGAACATCACGCTTTCTGGTCAGTTTTGCCAATATGCTGCAACGCACAATTTTTGCCCTTGCATCACACTCTATAGTCAGTCAGTTTGCCGACAGTTCTTATCCCTGTGAAGACGCTAAAAGCGCACGACAGGGCGGCAGGAGGGAAGATCATGGCTGCGCAAGCTCGTGAGAAGAAAGACATCTATGCAATGGGTGAGATTCCGCCGGAATTTCACGTCCCGAAAATGATGCACGCCTGGGCGATCCGGCGCGAACGCCATGGTCGCCCGGCCACGGCGATGCAGCTTGAACAAGTGCCCGTGCCAGAGATTGACAGCGATGAAGTGCTTGTCCTCGTGATGGCTGCGGGTGTCAATTATAACGGCATTTGGGCGGCCCTTGGCGACCCGATCTCGGTCTTCGACGTGCACAAGCAGGACTATCACATTGCCGGTTCGGATGCGGCGGGGATCGTCTGGGCCGTGGGCCGCAAGGTTACCCGCGTGAAGCCGGGCGACGAGGTCGTCATTCACTGCAACCAGGACGATGGCGACGACGAGGAATGTAATGGCGGCGACCCGATGTTTTCGCCATCCCAGCGCATCTGGGGCTATGAAACGCCGGACGGCTCATTTGCGCAGTTCTGCCGCGTCCAGGCCCGTCAATGCATGCCACGCCCGAAACATCTGAGCTGGGAAGAAAGCGCCTGTTACACGCTGACCCTGGCGACCGCCTACCGGATGCTGTTCGGCCACCGTCCACACATCGTCAAACCCGGCCAGAACGTGCTGGTCTGGGGCGCATCGGGCGGGCTCGGCAGTTTTGGTGTGCAGCTTTGTGCGGTCACCGGCGCGCACGCGATTGGCGTTGTGTCCAGCGAGGACAAGTTCGACTTCGTCCGCTCCATGGGCGCCAAGGGCGTGCTCAACCGCAAGGAATTCGACTGCTGGGGCCAGTTGCCAACCGTCAACGGGCCAGAGTTCAACGATTACATGAAAGCCAGCCGCAAGTTCGGTAAGGCGATCTGGGACATTACCGGCAAGAAGGATGTCGACATTGTCTTCGAACACCCGGGCGAGAGCACGTTCCCGGTCTCGGTTTTCGTGGTGAAACGCGGCGGCATGGTGGTCATTTGCGCCGGCACAACCGGTTTCAACCTGACCATGGATGCCCGCTTCCTGTGGATGCGTCAGAAGCGCGTGCAGGGCAGCCACTTTGCCAACCTGATGCAGGCCTCAGCCGCCAACCAACTGGTCATCGACCGGCGCATCGACCCATGCATGTCGGAAGTGTTTGGTTGGGCCGACATTCCGGCTGCACACGAAAAGATGCTCGATAACAAGCATGAGCCAGGCAATATGGCGGTGCTGGTCTCCAGCCCGAAACCCGGCTTGCGCACGGTTGAAGATGTGCTGGAAGTCGGCCCGCTGGCGGGTTAATCACCTGCCTCCGGCAAGGGCGCTTCATAGACCAGCCGATTGAACGCGAGGCGTTCGGTCATCACCTGTGACCAGCCAGGCCCGGGCGGCTGGGCATGGCGCACCAGGAAGGCCGCCTCTCCCTCATCCAGGCGCCCGCGCTGGCTTACCATGAACCGACCATCCCACAGGGCCTGCGCGTCGATATGATAAGGTTCGCCGGGCGCACGCCCGACCAGGAGCCCGTCCCGCGTTGCCTGGAGCCAGGCGCCGCCCAGCGTCACCCGGTCCCCCGGCGCAGTCATTCCGGCCAGCGCCGTCTCGAC
>CBDUKI010000077.1:0-9735 GCA_965367765.1 uncultured Henriciella sp. | reverse complement strand
AGCTACCATAGGCATCACACACAGCTCGGCGCATGCCGAGGCCGGGCGCATCAAGCAGGTAGAACAGCGCGGCCATGCCAGACAGGGTGAGGCCGAACACGACCAGCCGGCTGGCCTCCTGATGACCCCGCACAATCCAGTACAGGCCGAAGGTCAGGATCAGCCCACCGGCATAAGGCAGGCTCTCGATGGCCACCGATAGCATGGCGCCAATACAGATCGCTGCGACAATGCCGGAGCGCAGCGACATGCGCGGTGACATGGCGGCGGCCAGGCCCACCAGGGTCAGCGTCACGACGAGGTTGTGATGGTCGATCCGCCCGGGCCAGAAATTATAGATCGCCGCCGACAGGGTGAAGAAGACCAGCCCGGCAATCTGTCCGGCCAGTCCGGCCCCGATGCGGCGCAGGATCATGGCGATCGAGGCCAGCGCCACGCCGAGCAGGGTCAACGGCCACAGCGTTGCCGCCAGCGCCTCGGCATTGGCCTGGCCGAGAAGCGGGCGGGTGATGAAGATGATCGTGGAGAGGAAGATGTCAGGCAGGCGCGACCAGTGCATCTGCCCGCCTTCGGGGGTTATCAGGCGCGTCTGGTCAACATTGAACCAGTTTTGCCCGGCCATCAGGTCGCGGACCTGTTGCAGGCGCATCATGTCGTCATTGTCCGGCATTGTGCCGGCGAAGATGTCCCCGGCGCGCAGGGCCAGCATCAGGATGATGAAGGCCGAAACGGCCAGGACTGGCCAGTTTGTGGGAAGCGGGGCTCGCGGCGTCGGCACGCTTGGCTGGGTCATTCGCGGGGCATGTCCTTGGTCTTAACCGTCCATAAGTATCGATACGCTATGGCATGGTTAAGTTACTGAAAGGCTGTCGCGTATGCGTTCTACCCTATTTGGCACCCGCACCCCGCCGGAACCGCAGGTCCGGGCCGAACCCCGCATCGCCGTGACCATTCCCTGCTATAATGAGGCGGTGACCATCGCCAAGGTGGTGGCAGATTTCCGCACGGCCCTGCCGAGCGCAGAGATTTATGTCTACGACAATAATTCGACCGACAACACGGCCCAGATTGCGGCCAATGCCGGGGCCATCGTGCGCACCGAAATGCGCCAGGGCAAGGGCCATGTCGTGCGCCGGATCTTCGCCGATATCGAGGCCGACATCTATATCATGGCCGATGGCGACGACACCTATGATGCCAGCTTAGCCCCGACCCTGGTTGAGCTGTTGCAGAAGAACCATGTCGACATGGTGGTCGGCGTGCGCGACGGGGTGACCCGCGATGCCGGGCGTGAGGGACATGCTTTCGGCAACCGCCTGTTCAACCGGCTCTACGCGATGATGTTCGGCACGCAGTTCACGGACATCTTTTCTGGCTACCGCGTGTTTACCCGCCGGTTCGTCAAATCATTTCCGGCCGTGTCTGCCGGGTTCGAGATCGAGACCGAAATGTCGGTCCATTGCAGCCAGCTCGGCATTGCCACGCTGGAACGCCCAACCCCCTATGGCGTGCGCCCGGAAGACAGCCATTCCAAGCTGCGCACATTCAGGGATGGCTTCCGCATTCTCGGCATGTTTGCCATGCTCGCCAAGGAAACCCGTCCGGCCGCCTTTTTTGGCGTCATCGGCCTTATCCTGTCCGTGCTTGCGGGCCTGTTGTTTGCGCCGGTCGCCTATACCTACCTGACCACCGGCCTGGTGCCGCGCCTGCCGACGGCCATCTTGTCCATGGGCCTGGTGGTGACGGGGTCCATCGCTGCGGTCTGCGGGCTGATCCTCGACAGCCTGGCGCGCGCCCGGATCGAGGCCAAGCGGTCGGTCTTCCTCGGTTTTGAATCCCAGCCCTGGAACGGGATCGAACGGCGCCGCGCATGAACCGGGCCCTGCTCGCACGGTTCAGCCGGTTCGCCCTGGTCGGCGGCCTCGGCTTCATCGTCGATGCCGGGCTGACGCTCAGCCTGATTGCATGGGGTGTTGACCCGTTCAGCGCCCGGGTCGTGGCAATTGGCCTCGCCATGCTGGTGACCTGGCGGTTGAACCGCGCCATCACTTTCGGTCAAAGTGGCACCAGCCAGCGCAGCGAAGGCTTGCGCTATGGCAGCGTCGCGCTGTTCGCCGCCGCGCTCAACTATGCCACTTATGCCGCGCTGCTTTTGCTGGTTCCGGGGATCTGGCCACTTTTCGCTGTAGCGGTTGCCACCGGCACATCCATGCTGGTGTCTTATATCGGCTATAGCCGGTTCGCGTTCCGACAGCCCTAGCGGGCCGGGCCGAGACGGCGCACCAGGTGCCCCATCTTGCGGCCGGGTTTGGCCGCGCGCTTGCCATACAGGGTCAGCACACAATCAGCGGCCAGTGTCTGCGGGTCTTCCAGCGCTTCATCCCCCAGCAGGTTCAACATTTCGCAGTCGTGAAAGCGGGTGACATCGCCGAGCGGCCAGCCAGCGACCGCGCGCATATGCTGTTCGAACTGTCCGGTGGCACAGGCTTCAGGCGTCCAGTGGCCGGAATTATGCACCCGTGGGGCGTATTCATTGGCGATCACCGACCCATCTGGCAGGACGAAGAATTCCAGCGCCAGCACGCCGACATAGTCCAGCGCTTCGGCCAGGCGCTGCGCTGCGGCCCGCACGGCGCGTATCGTCGCTTCGCCAATCCCGGCGGGCAAGGTTGAGCGGCGCAGGATGCCGTTGACATGTTCGTTTCGTGGCACGTCATAGCAGGCTGTCTGTCCATCTGCACCACGGGCGATGATGATGGAAACCTCGCAGTCAAATCCGATCATTGCTTCGAGGATGCAGGGGCGCTGGCCCAGTGCCTTGTGCGCAGCCTCCAGGTCGTCGCCGCTGGCCAGGCGCACCTGGCCCTTGCCATCATAGCCATCGCGCCGGGTCTTCAGGATCGCCTGTCCGCCAAAGGCGTCGAGCGGGGCGGCAATGTCGCCAGCCCGGTCAACCGCGGAAAAGTCTGCCGTTGGGATGTCGCAGGCGCGCAGGAAGGTCTTTTCCTCCAGTCGGTCCTGCGAGAATTGCAGCGGTTTCGCGCCCGGACGCACCAAATGGCCTTGCTCGATCAGGTGTTCGATGGCGCTGACCGGCACATTCTCGAACTCGTAGGTGATGGCGTCGCATTGGCTTGCCCAGGCACCCAGCGACCTCAGGTCGTCATAGGCGGCCTCGACATGGCCTGCGGCAACGCGCGCCGCCGGGCAATCATGCTCGGGGCAATAGATCGAAATGTCGAAGCCAAGTTGCGCCCCGGCAGCGGCGAGCATCCGGCCAAGCTGGCCACCCCCGAGTATGCCGATCCTGGCTCCAGCGGGCAGGGTGCTCATCCCTGTGGGCTCTCTGCGACACTGGCGGTCTGGGCAGCGCGATAGGCGGCCAGTTTCTCGGCTACGGCCTCATCCTGCAGGGCAATAATCGAAGCGGCCAGCAAGCCCGCATTGGCCGCCCCGGCATCGCCGATGGCCAGCGTACCGACCGGAATGCCCTTTGGCATCTGGGCAATCGACAGAAGGCTATCGACCCCGTTCAGGGTGCGCGACTTGACCGGCACACCGAGCACCGGCAGCGGCGTCATCGCGGCGGTCATGCCCGGCAGGTGGGCGGCGCCGCCCGCCCCGGCAATGATCACTTGCAGGCCACGTGCCTTGGCCCTCTGGGCGTATTCGACCAGGCGTTCTGGCGTGCGATGGGCCGAGACGATGCGCGCTTCATAGCTGACGCCGAGTTCCTCGAGAATGTCGCAGGCAAGTTGCATGACGGGCCAGTCTGACTGGCTGCCCATGATGACGCCGACCTGGACCGGGTCGGTGTTTGACGACTGGGTCATCGAAAGCCCCTGTGCAAAGCGCGCAACATAGAAAGGTCACGCGCCGCGTCAACCATGCATTGACCTAGGCGTCAGGCGCGCTTTCGGCTAGCATGGAGCAATGGCTGAATCGGGCGCAAATACTATAGGCTCCGGGGCATCCGGCGAGACCGAAAACCGGCGCAACCTGGTGCGGGCGCTCGGCGTGGACCTGTCGGGCCTGTCGGTGGCCGACCGCGCCGCCTTCGAGGCCCTGGCCGGGGAAGTGCTGGCCCTGCGCCAGGAGCGGGCTGACCTGCTGACGGCGTTGCAATCAGCCGAGTCGCTGGCCGATCGCGACACGCTCTGCCCGGTCTTCAACCGGCGCGCCTTTGAACGCGAGCTGGCCCGTGAAATTGCCTGGGCAGAGCGCTATGGCACCCCGCTTTGCCTGATCTTTCTCGATCTTGACCATTTCAAGCAGATCAATGACCGGTTCGGCCATGCCACCGGGGACCGGGTGCTTCAGCATGTGGCCCAGGCCCTGCTCGACAATCTGCGCCAGACCGACATTGTCGGGCGGCTTGGCGGGGATGAGTTCGCAATTGCGCTGACCCATGCCGACCTTGAAGTGTCCCGTGCCAAGGCCGCTGTCCTGGAGACGCTGATCGATGGCTTGAGCGTGCGGGACAGTGATGACAAGGCCAGCGAGCCGGTCCAGCTTGGCGCCTCGTGCGGGGTCGTGGCCTGGCACAAGGGGGCCGACCCAACCTGGCTGATCGACCATGCCGATGAGGCGATGTTTCGCGCCAAGGCCGCCCGCAGAAGCGCGCGATCGCAATAAATATTACAGCGCGTGAGCTGTCTCAAATTTTAGGTGAGGCTTCGTGACTCATGCCGGTTTGTATGTTTAACTGTTGCCATAAAGACACATCGAATTCACTCAGCAAGAAGGAGACTGTCCATGTCACTGAAAGGTCGAATTGAAGAGCTGAACCGGCGTCATGCCAAACTCGACGACCAAATCAATGAAGAACAGAAGCGCCCGGCCGCCGATGAAGTGGCCATCAAGCGACTGAAGCAGCGGAAACTCCGAATTAAAGAAGAAATGGGTATGCTGCGCGCAAGTTGACGCGCAGGGCCTGATCCTGTTTGCGAACGGATAGATTGCAGGCAGGAGCGCCCGAATGGAAAAACCCGTTACCCTGATTATCGGTCTGGGGCAGACCGTGGGCGAAGCCATCGCCCGGCGTCTGCTTGATGACCATCACAATGTTGTTGCTGTCGGCCCGGACCAGCGCCTGCTCGACGACATGCAGAAGACCACGGGCGACAAGGTCACGCTGCATCACGGCGCAACCAACACATTGCTCGGCCTGCGCAATGCCCTTGCCATGACGCTCGAAACGCATGGCCATATCGACAATGTGATCTGTATTCCGAGCCTGCCGGAGGAAGACCGGCTCGCGGATCTCGACATGGAACAGTTCAACCGCCTGTTGCTCGACACAGTTGGGGCGGCGGCCCAGAGCCTGCGCGTTTTCTCGACTGAAATGGCGGCCCAGCGCGAGGATCCGTCCAATGCGGTGGACCGGGCGCGACAGGCTGGCAGTTTCACGTTCGTCCTGTCGCTGGGCGCGGTGATGTCACAGCCGGGCTGGTTTTCTGAAAGCGTGACCCAGCATGCCGTGCTCGGCGTGGTCAAGGCCGGGGCACTGGAACTGGCTGAAGATGATATTCGCGTCAATGCGATTGTCGCGCTGCGTCCGCGCGCCGAAGGGCGAGAACCCTGGCTGCGCGAGCGCACGCCGTTCGGACGCCCAGCCCTGGCCGAGGAAATTGCGGAAACCGCCCTGTTCCTGACCAATCCTGCGAGCGCCATCATAACCGGCGAGGCCATCGTGCTTGACGGTGGCCGTCGCCAATTGTCCGGCCTGTTCAGCCGAGGGGAATAGGCCGGTCTGGCCTATTTCGGGTGGCAGATGACCGGCATCCAGGTGTAACCCTTCACGAAGGCACCGGAGGTCAGGCTTGGTTCTTCGAGCACTTCGATATGGCTGAAGCGCTTGAAGATTTCTTCCCACAGGATGCGCAGTTGCAGCTCGCCGAGGCGGTTGCCGACGCAACGGTGAATACCGAAGCCGAAAGACAGGTGGTTGCGGGCCTGCTTGCGGTCGATGATCAGCTTGTTCGGGTCTTCTTCCCAGAACCGCTCATCGCGGTTGCCTGAGGCATACCACATGGCGATCTGATCGCCTTTCTTGATCGTCTGGCCGTGCATTTCCACGTCTTCCAGCGCGGTGCGGCGCATGAAGGCCAGTGGCGTCTGCCAGCGGATGACTTCAGACACCATGTTCGGGATCAGGTCGTGATTGGCTTTCAGCTTCTCATACTGTTCCGGGAACTTGTTCAGGGCGTAGACCGAGGCCGACATGGAGTTACGGGTCGTGTCATTGCCGCCAACGATCAGCAGGATGACATTGCCGAGCAGTTCCATTGGGGCCATGTCCCGGGTCTTTTCGCCATGCGCCAGCAGGCTGATCAGGTCATTCTTGACCGGTTGCTGGCCGCGCTCCTGATACATCGCCATGAATGTGGCGAGGCATTCCATCAGCTCGGCTTTCCACTGTTCTTCGCCGCCTGGGCAAATATCAGGGTTCTCGCGGTTGGTGGAAATGTCCGACCAGCGGGTCAGCTTGCGGCGATCTTCAAACGGGAAGTCGAACAGGGTCGCCAGCATCATCGTGGTCAGCTCAATCGAGACCGTGTCGACCCAGTCGAATGGCTCACCAACCGGAACGCTGTCGAGCAGGTCCTGGGTGCGCTTGCGGATCAGGGGTTCGAATTCCTTAAGCATGTTGGGAGCAACGGCCGGTTGCACCGTCTTGCGCTGTTCGGAATGGCGTGGCTCATCCATGGCGATGAACATTGGCAGTTCGAAATCCGGGATCTGGTCGCCGAGCACGATGCCGCCATGCTCCCAGCTTGATGAGAAGCGTTTGTGGTCGACGTCGATTTTCATCACGTCTTCATAACGGGTGACAGACCAGAAAGGCCCGACAAAGCTGTCTGGCGTGTAGTGCAGGGGCGCTTCATCACGCATCCGCTTGAAGCGGCCCCAATAGGCGCCCTGGCGCCAGATTTCAGGATCGGTGATGTTGATCTTGTCGATCGGCACAGAATAGGCGTCCGGCACGTCGGCTCCGAATTCAAGGTAGCCCTCATGTAGAGGCTCGCGCTTGGTGATTTTCGGTCGCTCAAGTCCGTGGGAAATTTTCTGTGCGGTGTCTGCTGCCATTTTTGCCTCCGTTATCGCGGCTTGTGCGGCCGCTTGTCTTGTACTCTGGCAGAACCATATCACAGCCAGTCTGAAAAAACTATGACGCTTGCGTCATTTTTTCAAGAGGTTGCGGGGTCAGATGGCATGGCGTTCGCGACGGGCCTGCCAGATGGCGTCTTCGAGGGCACTTTTCAGGCTTTTGCGCTCACCTGGGGTCAGGAACTGGCCGATCACCCAGGCATTGCGGCCATGCGATAAACGCAGCTCGCTGGGGCGGCGCTCCGGGAAGGCGAGGTCAATCCGGGCAAAGGCGGTTGGCAGGCTGGCATGGCGGGGCGCGCGGCCCGGGCGTTCATGATGCAGCTCGATGGTCTCGGCGGTGATCCGCACCCGCGTGACCTGGCGCAGCTGGCGAAAATTCCAGCGAAAAGCCACCCAGATCGCCAGCGCGTCCAGCCCGAAGAAACCAAGCACCGGAAACGCCCCCATCGACACGAACATCACGCCCGAGACAAAGCTGGTCACGCCCATGATCGTCATGACGATGGCAAAGGCGCGTGGGCTGAGCGAACGATTGGGGGTCAACACCCCGTCAAAATAGATCGTGTTGGTGGTCGGCGACATGGCCTGATTAGGCCTGAGAACCCGGCCTGACGCAAGCGTGACCTTGCGCCGCGTGACCGCGCCGCTAAGCAGGGAGCATGGCCAGATCCGCACAGAAAACTCCGCGCAAGACGCGCCGCGCGCCGCGCACATTCGGCAAGGAAAAGGCTGGCGATCTGTTCGCCCGCCTCGCCGCCGACCGGCCCGACCCGCATACCGAGCTGAATTTCGTCAATCCCTACACGCTGGTGGTCGCCGTAGCGCTGTCTGCCCAGGCCACCGATGTCGGCGTGAACAAGGCGACCGAGGCGCTGTTCAAGATTGCCGATACGCCCCAGAAGATGCTCGCGCTCGGCCTCGACGGGGTTGAAGCCCACATCAAGACGATCGGCCTTTGGCGCAACAAGGCGAAGAATGTCATCGCGCTCAGCCAGATGCTGATTGACGAATTTGACGGCGATGTGCCGCGCACCCGGGCTGAGCTGGTTCGCCTGCCGGGAGTGGGTCGCAAGACCGCAAATGTTGTGCTGAACGAGGCGTTTGGCGAGCCGACCATCGCCGTCGATACGCATATTTTTCGTGTCTCCAACCGCACCGGCCTCGCCCCTGGCAAGACCCCCGACGAAGTTGAGCAGAGCCTGGAACGCACCACGCCGGATGACTACAAGCTGGGCGCCCATCACTGGCTGATCCTGCACGGTCGCTACACGTGCACGGCGCGCAAGCCGAAATGCTGGGATTGCTGCATCCGCGACCTGTGCAAGTTCAAGGACAAGACGCCCGACCCGGCCAAGACCAGTTCGCTTGGGCCGAAATCTCCTGCCTAGCCAGGCCTATTGCGTTGCGGACGCGGCTTCGCCTGGCTCTGTTTCAACCAGCTTGAACGTGCCGACATCGCTTTCCAGTAAGCCGCCCGCGCTGGTCCAGGTCTCGAACCCGGCATGGACCTGGACATTGCGATAGCCGATCTCGTCCAGCGCTTTCTTGACCAGGGCGGCCCGGCTGCCTGTCCGGCAATAAAGGATGATCTCCGCATCCGGGTCACGCACCGTTTCGGCCAGTTTGAATTCGGCGACGCCGCGTGACATCCATTTCGCGCCTGGAATATGGCCTCGCGCGTATTCCTGCTCGGTGCGCACATCGAGCAGGATGAGGTCGGGATTTGCATCCTGACGCGCCCGCAGGTCATCGCTCGAAATGAAGGTGACGCCTTGTTTGGCCGCGGCCGACACTTCCTCCTTGGTTTTCAGGTCGTCGGCGTGGGCGCAGCCCATAGCGCCAAGGGTTGCGGCAATCACCAGGTATTTCAACATGTCGTGCGTCCTCCATCAGGGCGGGTCTCAAGCTTCAGACCAGCCTAGCGTGTGCCTCACCAGCTGGCCAGCGCAGCTCCACTCTTGCCATGCGCTCGCTACATATGTAACGAGTTGACGATCCATTGATGATTGCCGCGTCACGGAGCCTGACATGCGTCTTTACTTTACCACTCTGCTTGCCTTCGGTCTCGTCCCGGCCTGTCTCGCCGCGCCTGGAACGGCCCCGGCCCCGCAATGGTCGCCCGATCAGCAGGCGATCATCGCCTTGATTGAACATGGCCCGATGGGCATCGAAACCGATTTCGAGGCTTGGGAAAGCAAGTATCATGAAGACTGGACGGTCTGGTTTCCGGGTCAGGAAACGGTCCGTGCCAAGGGCCCACACATGACCCTGGTGCGCGATTATATCGGCAGCGGCGCCAAGGTCATCTCCTATGAGGCGCAGTTCGCCGACATTGCGGTCTTCGGTGATACGGCGCTGGCGCGTTTCAATGCTGTTGAAAGGTTAGAAAACCCGGATGGCTCACCCCGCGTGGTTTATTATGGCGGCACGGATCTCCTGATCCGCGTTGACGATACCTGGAAAGTCCGCACCACGACCGTCTCCCTAATGGACCCACCCGAGACGGAGTAGGGCGCAGCGCCCCCTCTATCCCCCATCTCTCCGCGCTGATCCCCACTCCCCACCGCGCCCTGACATAAATCCATCCACCCTCTTGCTGGGTGGCGGATAATAGCGCGCATG
>CBDUKI010000076.1:0-9782 GCA_965367765.1 uncultured Henriciella sp. | reverse complement strand
ACCCCAAAGGGATCCACAAGTGCCGTATCAATCGATACCTCGGAGGCATCGAATACATCGCTATATGTCGCCGTCAGTACTGTATTCTGGGGTGCCGTGATGACGTCATCATTCAGGGCAGACGCGTCGGCAGAGCTGATAAAATAGGCGAAGAACTCACCCGTATCCGGCCCGCTTTCAAACATCCGCAGCGTGATCGTGTCGCCATGATCTGTGGTCACCGCGATCTGCACGGTCTCGATCTCGGAGGGAGCACCATTCTGGCCATGATCAATGACGCGCACGATCATCAGGTCACCCGACAGGTACATGTCGGCTGGGACTAGCATAACCGGCGTTGACGGATCGATATAGCCAAGGCCTGCCTGATCACTGAGATCAATATCCTGGAACGGACCAGACAGGCTGCCGGTCGGGCTGAACTGGGACCCGTTTAGGTGCACTGAAACCGCATCGGGTGCACTGCTGGCGACCCGCAAGAAATCAATCTGCGAGGGCGTCGTGCGCGCTTCAATCGTGAAGGTCGCCGGATTGGTTGATATCTGGATGCGGCCGCTGGCACTGTCCTGCGAGACAGTAGCAATGTTGGTGACCTGGTCGCCGAGTGAAGCGTGGGCCGCAGGGCTTGGAACGCCCCAAAGCGCGCCAGCCATGACCAACGACACAACTGCCCCACGGATGCGTCTCCACACGGAAACCATCGCCCACTCTCCACCATCCGGCGGCAGACCATCTCTGGGTCTGTCCGCACAAGCTCACCGGGGCGATCGCATGCCGCCCTCGTGAGAGAAGAGGTAAGTAATTATGGTTAATATCTGATGAGGCGCGGGTCTTGAATTGAACCCAACCCCGGAAAGTCGTTTATTTTCAGAGGGCAAAAGTTAACCCCCGAACGGACTGGTCCGGGGGTCAAAATCAAGCTGTATGGCCAGCCTAGTCGACCAGTGCGCGGATCCTGATCTGGCCGATATCACCGGCCGCCAGGACTGCATCACTGAGCGTGATATCACAGGTGGCAGCCGTGCCATCGCAGCTGGTATTCGCTACCGGCGCAGACAGGACTGGTCCAACCCCGGCAATGCCTGGATCATCGGCGAAACCGGTTGTCGGCGTGTCCAGTGCGACACTGATGAAAGTCACTTCATCGGGCAGAATGTCATTGATCGACAGATTGCTGGCTGTTGCACTTGTGCCGGTATTCTGCACTTCGATCACATATTCGATACAGGCACCCGGAATAGCCTTGGCATTGGCGACCGGCGTGGCTGTCGCACAATCGGTCACCGCAGGCGCGGATATGGCTGGTTCGCTGATCGCCATCACATCCTTGGTGGCTGACAGGTCTGGCGAGGCAATCTCGATGATTCCAGTGGCCGCAAACAGGCCGTCTGCATCGCCTGCAGCTTCAGCAGCGGCCACACCCGTACCATCAGCCAGGACATTCTGGGCCGCGCCGGTCAGGTTATTGACCCCAGCAGTGGCCTGCGTCACAGCCGCCGGAGTTGCGGAGGCCTCGTTCAGGAAGGCTGATGGATCACGCACTTCTGCGACCAGGGTCACGTCATCGGTCTCAGCATCCGCGACACTGGAGGCAATGGTGCCGGTCACCTCAATCAGGACACGCACACCTTTTGGCACATCACCAGTGACAATGGCTGAGCCAGCGCCTGTGCCGATAACCGTCTGTGCAATGGCAACCCCGGTTTCGTCGGTAAAGTCACCATCATCATCGGTGTCGATGTAGTGGACCAGCGAGATCGAACTGGCATCGAAGGTCCCAGCCGCATTGTCGAGATCATCAACAGAGAAGGAATAGGCCTGCGTGTCATTGCCCTCATTGAGCAGTTCAAAAGTCAGCGTCGCATTGGTGCCGGGCGGACTCGACAATGTGCTGTTGGTCGCGGTGATGGAATGGTCGACGATCCGGTCAACCGTAAACAGGGTCGGCGTCCCCTGGACCACCGCACCGGGCGGCGGACTGATATTGTCATTCGTGATCGTTGGCTGAGCAACCGAACCGACATCATAATCCAGGGTAAAGGTGTTGGATACGGATGTGCCCGCTTCGGTCAACGAATTGGCGGCATGCGCCCCCGATGCCAGCAACATGGATGCACATCCGGCAATTGCCATCTGCCGCCATTGTCGGCCCGTCTTGTCGTTCAGCATCGCCCTCTCCCGTCTCCAGATTACGCTGCTATGCGGATCATATGGTTAATTTGGCGCAAACCCATCGTATTTCCACGCCTATTGCAGGACGCCAAGATAGCTGATCTCGCCCGATTCCCCGGCACCGATGGCTTGCGCGAACGTCCAACGGATATTGGTAATGTCTTCGCTGGACGCAGCACGTTCTCCAGCCTCATCCTCAATGCGTAATACCGCCCGGACACCATAGGTCTGGCCATTATCGACAGAATAGCTCACCGCGGCGCCACCGGCCTCGACAGAGCCATCAACCAAGGTCACCTGGTCTGGGACAGGCATGTCGAGTTGGACATTGACAGCCGCTTCCTCGCCATCGTTCAGGAAGGTCAGCCGATAGCGGACCTGATCACCGGGGGCGACTTCCCCGGCTGGCTCATAGCGAGTTTGGGCCAAGCCGTTTTCATCCACCCATGTGACAGCGACCTCGACTGTCTGCTCGGCCGTCAGGCCTCGTGCGTGGGCTGATGCTGTAAAGGTGGTCAGAAGGCAAAGCGCAAATAGGGTTGAACGCAACATAGGTCAGATCTCCAGCGATACATGCTGAAACTCAACCGTTTCGATTAATGTTGACTTAAGCGCGATGCCCGACTGGCCAGGACCTAGCGACAGGCCGATGCAGCCCGGTCTATCGCCGAAGAAGAACCCGCCAGCGAGAAATGATAGGTCACGCGTGTGTTGCGATAGGATGTGCTCTCGACGCGCAATTCACTGCCGCGCTTCAGTTGGCGGACCAATTGAGCGTCATCGCTGTCATTGGCAAAGGCCTCCTGTCCAACCCCGAACAGGGTCCACGAGCTACCGCCGATCCGGGCCTTGCCGGGCAGGTCGGCGCGCAGTTCGAAGCCGACTTTCAGGCTGGGTTGATTGCGTGCCTTGCCTGATTTCCAGTTCGAGACATAGAACCAGACATCGCCATGGTCTGCCGCTTTTGGAGCCTTGTCAGTGGCCTGCGTTGCGGCGTAGCAAACCGCCTCACCGGCAATTGTGTCAGTGAAAACAGTCCAGTTCTTGTACTTGCCAATCGCCGTCGGATTAGCTGCCGCCATCGGCACTGTAAATCCAGCGGCCACGGCCAGACACACCACCATTCGAGACAACATGCACACTCTCCCACAAGACCTGTTCGGTTCACTCAAGCGCAATAGTTCTTAAACAGGGTTAAGGCCGAAATAAGACGTGTGATGCGGATGCCGGCACCTAATCGATCACTTCGAAACGGCGAGCATCGAACAGGCGCAACACGTGTTTCAATTCTCGGCCGCGCCGTAGCACCTGGCCCTGCGCACCAAGCACGCTATACGCCCCCTGGGCCCGGGTCAGAGACGGCGTCTTCATGATTCGCCAGGTTGGATGATCAGCATGACGACGGAAAATAGCGAAGATGGCATGGTCCTTGTGCATGCCGATGGCATAATCCTTGGCCTGTCCAGACATGACGAGACGTCCATAGACATCCAGAATCACACTCATCTCTGCGCGCTGGAACGCAATCTTGCCCGGGTCGGGCGCTCTGTTGAACGGGGCAATTGTACCCATCAGGCGAGTGATCTCTCCATTTTTCGTGTGATGTGACGCATATTTAATGCGAAACATCGCAGTTTTGAACCATCCCCGCCTTGCGACGGCCACAGTTTCGATTCAGTTTGTACGTGTCGGGTGGTGAAGTCTACAGTTTCTCTGGACCCATCAGCCCCCCCAGCCCCCCAGGGTGACTGCCTTTGCTATCCGACACTTTTCCCTCAATTCGAATAATGATCGAAATTGGTGCGTTGAATCAGGTCACTATCAAGGCTCAGGATATTGTTCGCGCGTCTGGCCACGCGCCCAGAACACGGCTAGGTCTCGGCCTGAACCTGCAATCCTGTGAGACGGCCTGACAATGCTCGAACTCGATGCGCTGACGAAATCCTTTAATGGACGCACGGCTGTATCCGGCCTGAGCTTCAAGCTCGAACAGGGCGATGTGCTTGGCTTTCTTGGACAGAACGGGGCAGGAAAATCAACGACGATGCGGATGATTACCGGCGTGCTGGAACCTGATTCGGGTGACGCCCGGATCATGGGCCACTCCATCACGCAGGACCGACGCACCGCGCAGGGCCAGCTCGGCTACCTGCCTGAAGGTGCACCGCTCTACCGAGATATGACACCAACCGGCTTTCTCAGCTTCCTCGCCGACGCCCATGGGATGACCAGGGTTGAGCGCACCGGCGCGATCGAACGCGTGATTGCCGATGCCCGCATTGCCAATGTCGCCAACCAGCCCATCGCCACCCTGTCAAAGGGCTATCGTCGCCGGGTCGGGCTGGCCGGGGCAATCCTGAACGATCCGCCTGTCCTGTTGCTGGACGAGCCGACGGACGGGCTGGACCCGATCCAGAAGCGCGCCGTACGCGCCCTGATCGCCCGAATGGCCAGGGACAAGGCCATCGTAATCTCGACCCATACGCTGGAAGAGGTTCCGGCCATGTGCAACCGGGTCATCGTTGTCGATCACGGCCAGGTGGTCGCCGACGATACGCCTGAAAAACTTGCCAGCTCACGTCCCGGGGGACTGGAAGAGGCCTTCATCATGCTGGCCAGCAGGCAAGAGGGGCAGGGCTGATGGGCGAGCAGATCCCCGCTATCCTGACCGGCGTGAAAGCAGCCTGGCGGCGCGAGCTGGGCACCTATTTCACCACGCCTCTGGCCTATGTGTTCATTGCCATCTTCCTGCTGGTGCTGAGCATTTTTACCTGGGACCTGTCTGCCTTTTTCGATACCGGAGCCGCTGACCTTGGCCCGTTCTTCTACTGGCATCCCTGGCTCTATATGTTGTTCATGCCGGCCCTGGCGATGCGGCTCTGGTCAGATGAGACCGGGTCGGGCACGTCAGAACTGGTTCTGTCACTCCCCGTCAGCGTGACCGGCATAGTGATCGGGAAATTGCTGGCCGCGTGGAGCGTGGCCGCGCTTGCCCTGGTGCTGACCTTCCCGTGGTGGGTGAGCGTGAATATTCTCGGCCCCGCAGACAATACCGCGATCATCCTGTCCTACATGGTCAGCCTGGTGATGGCGGGGGCCTATCTCGGCCTAGGGGCCACAGTATCGGCCCTAACCCGCAGCCCCGTTCTGGCTTTCGTCATCGGTGTCGTGCTGGCCTTCATTCTGACCGCAGCAGGCTGGCCCATCGTTACCCGGGGCCTGTCGTCACTCTTCGGGGTCGCGGCGGGCGAAGCGGTGGCACAATTCTCGTTCACCACGCATTTCGAGACCGCCCAGCGCGGCGTCCTGGAACTGCGCGGCCTGATATTCTTCCTTGGATTCACAGCCCTTTGCATTGTGCTCAATATACTGTTCGTGA
This sequence comes from uncultured Henriciella sp., assembly GCA_965367765.1. Taxonomy (GTDB): domain Bacteria; phylum Pseudomonadota; class Alphaproteobacteria; order Caulobacterales; family Hyphomonadaceae; genus Henriciella. Next base: position 4,231 of record CBDUKI010000076.1, on the reverse strand, counting down.
CCCATAAGCGGAGTGGCGGCGCATGACGGCACGGCGCTACATCCTGCTGGCCTGCCTGCTCGTCATGTCGGGCTTTGCCGGGGCCAACCTGCTGGTCCAGGACTGGTTGTCCGGGGCGCGGATCGATTTTACGGGCGGCAAGCTCTACACCTTGTCTGATGGCACGCGCGCGACGCTGGACAAGCTGAGCGAGCCTGTTGAGCTGACCTTCGTCTATACCCGCAGCGTCGGCCAGGATTTCCCGTCCGTGCAGGCCTACGCGGTGCGCGTGCGCGAGCTGTTGGAAACCTATGCCAATCTCGCCGGCGGCAACATCATCTTCCGAGAGATTGACCCCGAACCCTTCTCCGAGGCCGAAGATGAAGCGCTGGCCGCCGGGCTGGTGGCGATCGACACGAATGGCAGCGACCCGCTCTATTTCGGGCTGATCGGCCGTAACAGTGTCGATGACGAGCGCGTCGTGCCCTTCCTCGCGCCGGAGCGTGAGACCAGCCTTGAATATGACCTGACGCGCATGGTCGCGCGGCTTGACCGGCCCGAACCGCCCCGCATCGGCTTGTTGACCACTATTCCCGGCATGAGCACGGTTACGCCGGAAGCGGGCTATGTCATCCTGCAGGAAATGGACAAATCCTTCACCGTCGAGCCGATCGAGGAGAATTTCGTCACTCTGCCACCGGAAATCGACGTCCTGATGCTGGCCCATCCGCCGCAACTCAGCGCCTGGCAGCAATGGCAGATTGATCAGTTCATCCTCCGCAAGGGCCGGGCCTTGATCCTGCTCGACCCGGCGGCCAAGACAGCGCAGGGCACTGGCCCGTTCAACCAGGTCAACCGGCAGATCCGCTCGGACCTGAACCGGTTCGAACAGGTCTGGGGCGTGTCGCTGTCGCAAGACGCGATTGCCGACACACAGACCGCCCTGCCGATCGAAGCCGAAGACGAGGAAGGCCGGGCAACCATTCTCAAACACCCGCTATTCCTGTCCATTCCACCCGGTTTGATGTCCGCCGACAGCCTGATCACCGCTGACCTGGCGCGGGCACTTACCCTGGGCGCAGCAGGTCGGTTGCGACTGTTTGATGATGCACCAGGCGATCGCGAAATCCTGCTTCAGTCTGGCCCGGCGCCAAGCTATATCCCGGCCAGCTCCGCCGCCAACGATCTGTCAGCAAGGGATACGCTGGCCATTTATGAGCCAACCCCGGACGGCCCAGCGGTTCTGGGCGTGCGGGTAACCGGGTCTCTGGTCTCTGCCTTCCCGGACGGCCCGCCGCCAGCCGACGCGATCAATGACCCGATCTATGGTGAGTTGGCGCGCGCTGCGGTTGAAGAAGCCTTGCCGCATATCGCGACCAGCAGTGTCGACGCGCAAATTATCATCCTGTCGGATGTCGACATGCTGGATGATGGCCTGCATCTGAACATGCAGACCGGTGTGCCGTTCGCAGATAATGGCGCCTTTATCCTGAATGCGCTCGACAGCCTGTCTGGTGGATCGGACCTGATGTCGCTCCGCGCGCGCGCGCCAGGCCTGCGCCCGATGGTACGGATTGACCGGATGCGGGCCGCCGCACAGGAAAAATATTTCGACCAACAGTCGCGCCTGGAAGCGCGGCTGGAAATGACCCAGCAGCGGCTGGAAGAATTGCAGACTGTGGGTGCAACGGGTGACTTCTTCGAAGGCGAGGTCGGTGCCGAGCTGAGCCTGGAGGAACGCACGGAACTGGCCCGGCTGCGCGAAGACATTGTCAGCACGCGTGCCAAGCTACGCCAGATCGAACGTGACTTTCGTAAGGGGATAGATGCGCTGGAGCTGCGCCTGCGCCTGTTCACGATCCTGACTGGTCCGCTGATAATGGGCCTGATGGGCCTGTTCATCTGGTGGCGCAATCGTCGTTGGAGATCGTTATGAGCGCCCAATACGACCAGAAACGGAAAACCCGCATCCTTGCTCTGACAGCCATCGCTGGCGGGCTCTGGCTTGTGGTCGCCTTTTCAAGCCTGGTTGGCCCGGCGACGATCGGCGACCATGCCCGATTTGGGCAACCTGTGCTGAAGAATTTTGCCGCAACCCGCGGCGAAGCCCAGCAGATACGCTTCACCATGGCTGATGACAGTTATACGCTTGTACGCACGTCCAATGGCTGGGTCATGAAGGAATCGGGGAATTATCCGATCCGAACCGACCGATTGTCGCAATTGGCAACCGACCTTGAGCATCTCGCGTTTGACAAGGCCCGCACCAAGGATCCTTACAAACATAACCAGCTCGGCCTGGGCAGCCCGGATGAAGATGGCAATGGCGTTTTGCTGGAGATTTTCGGGCCGGATGGCAGCCTTGATGACGAACTGATTGTCGGGCGCAAGGACGACCGTATCTATGTTCGTGCGCCGGGTTCAGCCCAGACCTATCGCACACGCGGCGACCTGCCCCCCTTCTACAATCGCCGAGCCTGGCTCGACTTTGATATTTTCGAAATCGATCCCTCCGCGATACGCTCAGTTCGCATAACGGATTCAGGTGGTGATATGGTCTACCTGAGACGCAGTCCCGGGGCGGATGAGCGCAGCTTCCAACCGGCCCCCCCGTACCAGGACGACCAGTTGCGCGACAGGCTGGCTGTGTCGTCCACGGCGCTCGCCATTACGCGCTTTTCCGCCCGTGATGCCAAACCGGCCAGCGACCTGTTTAGCGACCCGGTCGCACACCACATTTCAGAGACGTTTGATGGTCTGGAGATTGACCTGCAAGCCTATCGTGAACCGGATGGCCTGTGGGTGACCATGCGGGCGATCGAGGCCGGGGAAGGCGCGCGCCGGGCCGAGGACATCAATCGCAAGGCCGAAGGCTGGGCCTATCGATTGAGCGATTATGATTTCCAGGATTTCACGCCGCAGGTGACCAGCCTGGTCGTCCGCAGCGAGGTCACCGCGCCTTGAACATGGACGCCGCCCGTATCAGTGGCATGACCATCCAGGCGACAAACCGCTCGACAGGGTTACGGGCATGCGTACGCAAATAGAGACGCAAACTATCGCCCTTGTAGCGCGCAACGACCTTGCTTGGCACGTCAGACGTAGCTCCATAGTGCAATGCTCCAGCGCGCGGATCATAGATCACCCGCCCGCCCAGCTTGCGGCAGCGCTCGCAAAGGTCGACATCTTCGACATGCAGGAAATAGCGCTCGTTGAACCCGCCCAGCTGGTCAAATGATGCCCGGTCCGTCAAGAAGAAGGCACCTGAGATAACAGGCATATCAATGGGTCCTGATGGGGGCGGTGTGGTTTCCAGCGTCCAGGTGTTCCAGCCAAGATATGTGGTGATCGCACGCCAGATAGTCAGCTGGCGACGGCGTGGGCCACGCTCCTCTCGCCCGGTCTCATCAAAGATCCGCCCACCAATGATCCATGGCGTGACCAGGTCGGTCGCAGCATCTTGCAGATGACGGATTGAGCGCTGGCGTAGCACCGCATCGGGATTGATGACCAGGAACTGGCCCTGCGTCGCCGATGCCGCCCCGACATTGACTGCCTTTCCGAAACCAAGATTGCCCGGTGGGGACAGCAATGAGATTGCCGGGTGCTTCTGCTCAAAGGCCTGCAACCATGTGCGCACTGGATCCGGATTGCCATTGTCGACGATGATGATTTCATCAACCTCGGGATCGCCCAGCAAGGCGTAGAGACACTCTTTCAGCCGCGGACCGGTATGATAGGTGACGACGATGGCCGAAACGCCTGGACTCATGACTGTGCGTCCTGGCGCGCCTGAAGCAACACCACACCTGCGGCCACGGCCACACTGGCCCAGAAGGCCTCGTTCCACATGCTGTAGGCAAAGCTGAACATGGCCGCGACGACGCCAATCAATCCAGCGGCGGCATATCTTGAGACGGTTGGCCACTGCGCCGGCGGCGGCAAACGCCAGGCGAGAGCAACAAGCGCCAGGGCAAACAGGCTGGCCCCAATCACGCCAGTATCGGCCCAGATCTGCAAGGCCATGTTATGCGGATGTGTCGGGGTCACGCGATAGATGCTCCAGGCCGCCTCGTCACCGCCAGCGGCAATGATTTCAGCCAGCCAGGAGGGATGATCGCTATAAGTGTCCTGCCAGTCATGTGAAGCTTCCAGGCCATGGCCGAGCAGCGGTTTTTCGGCAATTTTCTGTTGAACCAATTGCCAGCTATAGCCACGCGACATGAAACTGTGCGGCAAGGGCACACCCAGA
>CBDUKI010000075.1:0-9882 GCA_965367765.1 uncultured Henriciella sp. | reverse complement strand
GTGTACTTGTATTTTTCCCAGGCTGACGGCTCGATCTCATAGGCGTGGCCGTCCAGCTCGACAATGACATTGCCACCACTGAAATCAGCGACCGTACATAGCGAGCCATTGACCCAACGCCCTTCGGGATCGTTCTTGATCAGCATGACCCGCGCCCCGATTTTCAGTTCGAGATCCGCTTCTGTCGGGTAGGTCTTTTCATCGAACGTGCCCTGAATGCGGGCCTCGAACACTTTTTCGCGTCCGGGCAAGTCATCCAGGCGCGCCTGGTTGATGCGGAAGGCATTGGCATTATTCGGGGTCAGCACGACATGGGTCTCGCTGGCGTCGACGGCGCTGCGTGTGGAGACGACCTTATCGAGGATGGAGTGATCGGCTGGCGTTAACCGGCCCTTGCGCAGGCTGCCGAGCAGCGACAGGAAGCGCGGGTCAGCCTGGCGGAAGACATGTTTGAGCGCCAGCAAGGCAAATTCAGCCTCCTTGAAAGCCGGGGCATGGAAGAAATAATGTCCGCCATAGCGCTCTCGCAGAATCGGGTCTTCGTCGCCCCGCACCACGGGGGGCAGCTGGTGAAGATCGCCTGAGAGGATCATTCGTACACCGCCAAATGGGCGCTTTGAGCCACGATTGAGCTTCAGGCTGCGGTCGATCGCGTCGAGCATATCGGCGCGCACCATCGAAATCTCGTCGATGATCAGCGTTTCGATCGTCTTCATCAGGCGCGCCGTGCGCAGGCGTTTGACATCCTGCGGTTCGATCAGGCGCGGTGGGAACTTGAAAAAGGAGTGCAGCGTCTGGCCCCCGGCATTCATGGCCGCCACCCCTGTCGGGGCGAGCACGATGGCCGTGTCGCCCGCTTGCGCCATGAACTGGCGCAGCATGGTTGTCTTGCCGGTGCCGGCCCGCCCGGTCAGGAACAGATTGCCCTGGGCCCCGGCCCCGGCGGCCACCCAGGCAGCAGGTTTTGCGTAGATGGCTTGCGGCGTTTCCGCATCAGGACTGGGGACAAGATCGCTCATCGCGTATGGCATAACCAGCTTTGTCGCGCTAAGCGAGGGCCATGGACGTATTCAAGACAGCCGAAGCCGTCGATGCCTATATGCAGGACGCCTTGTTGCGCGCGGACCCCGTACTGGACGAGATTGCCCGGGCCAGCGAAGCGGCCGGCCTCGTGCCGCATGCCGTGACCCCGTTACAGGCTGCTTTTCTGGCCATGCTGGTGCGCCTGACCGGGGCCGGGCAGATCCTGGAAATTGGGTGCCTGGGTGGCTATTCCGCTGTTGCGATGGCGCGGGCCATGCCGGAAGGGGGACATCTTCTGACGACCGAAATCGACACGCGCACGGCCGAAGTCGCTGCGCAGAATATTGCCGCTTCCGGCTATGGGGACCGTATCGAACTAAGGGTTGGCCCAGCCATGCCGGAGCTTGAGAAGGAATTGGCTGAAGGCCGCATCTTTGATCTCGTCTTCATCGACGCAGACAAGGTGAACCACCGCAATTACCTGGAAATGGCGCTGAAGATGACGCGGCCCGGTGGTCTGATCATTGCCGATAATGTCGTGCGTGGCGGGGCGGTTCTGGACGCAGAATCAAAGGCCAATGCCGTGCGCGGTGTGCGTGAGATGTTCGCCTTTGCGCAGACGCTGGACAATGTCCGGATGACCGGGCTGCAATCGATTGGCGAGAAGGGCCATGATGGCATGGCCCTGTTCTTCGTCGAGGCGCGCTAGAGGTCGCGCCAGTCCACCGTGACGCCAAGGTCGCGGAAAACCTCATCCCAGTATTCCTTGAGCGCGCCGCGCTGGATATCGACATAGCGATCTCGTTGGATGAGGCGTACTTCCAGTTCGACGCCGCGCAGGCTCGTGCCGAAACGGTTGCGCACCCGGTCGGCAATGTCGCGGGCGTCCGGCATGTCTTCGGGCATCTCACCGCCGCCGCCATAGATCGTGAAAATATCTGAGTTCTGCAGCATGTCAGAGACCAGAATCAGGCGTCGACCCGGCGCGCGATTTGAGAAGGCTTCGGTCTGGGCCAGACGGGCCACAGCTTCCAGGATCGGGCTGTTCGGGGCCTCCTTCGGCACGATCAGGTCAGCCAGACTGGTTTCCAGCGGTTGTTCGAACAGTTCGTTGAACCTGGCCTCGATCTTCTTCGGGTTACGAAACAGCGGATTGACCTGTTTGCCGCGCCCAGGATTGCACAGCGAAAACTCCCCGCGCGTGTCAAACTTGCCGTCGGCATCAAGCTCAAACAGGGTAAAGCGCTCACCAACCTCAAGCCGATCTCGTGACAGCCGGACGATCTGGGCAATCAGGTCGGCCTGCTCCTCGCTATACTCGTCAGTCTTGTCGATGATGATGGCCGTGTGGGGCGGCAGCTCATCTGAGATCAGGCAGAGCGAGGTCTCGTCATACGGCGCTGGCTGGAGCGCATAGGCGATATAGATGACGCCCGCGATGATGGCGGCGACCAGGGCGAAGTTTAAGAATGCCTGTCTTTGCTGGCGTCTGCGCCGACGGCTCATGATCTGTCCTGGCTCTCTTCTTCGGCATAAGGGTCTTCATCATCAGATTGGGATGATTCTTTGCGCGATGTGATCTTCTCGACAATCTTCTTGCCGAGTTGGAACTCGTCTTCAAGGATTGAAAGATTTGTTGTCAGGAGTTTCTTGTAGGGCAGGACGGCATCATCCATCGCGAGGCGCAGCGCCATCTTTTGATCCTTGGATAGGTCATCGCCCTGGGTCTCCATGACCCGGCCGACAATATCTTCGAAACTGTCATAATAATCGTCCAGCGCGTCCTGAACGTCACGCCGGGCACGTTCAAACTGGCGGGCCGCATCACTGAAGCCGGGATAGGGCGCATCTGCGCGGCGGCCTTCAAATGCAGCGAGGCAGGAGATCGCCAGCCCCAGCGCGAACAGCACCATGGCATCCAGTGAATGCAAGGCAAATGGCCGACACATCGCATTGGTCGCGGCGCTACCAATCGTGTCACCAATCTCTGAGGTCAGGACGGCCTGGCAAGAGGCGGCATCCATCCAGAAGCGTGGGAAAGTGGCGGTTTCAATGGCTGGAAAGCCCTCGCCAAGTGCCTGCAGGTCGAGAATGTTGCGATAGTGCGCGGCTGACAGATTGACCAGCAACACCATGATGATGCCGAGAATGATCGCAACAAAGCCGAACAGTTTGATCATGTTTCGATTGTTGAACAGGTCCAGCTTGCCGGACTCAGGGTCGCGCAGCGAGGCGGGCGTGGTGACATGCCTCAACCCCCAGTATCCGATGATGAAATAGCTGGTTGCGACGTTCGCGAGTGAGACAGCCGCCGCCTGGAACAAACCCCCAAACAGGCCGAACTCGCTCTGCTGGGCGAAAAAGTAGGCGTTCGCGGCGCTTTCAAACAGGATCAGAAGGGCGATCACGGAGAGATGGAAGATGCGCACATCTGGATGGTCGGAGACATAGTGAATGCCTCGCCCGGTGGGCGCGCGGCCATTCTCGATCCGTCCGCTGCGTCCACCGCCCAGTTGGCGGAAGCGGTAAAAGCTCAGCGCTGCGCGGCTGGCATAATCGCCCTGCAGCACGACTTCATCAAATTCCGGCGACTGGTGGCTCGCAAAATATGCGACATCATCCAGGCCCAGTTTGGTTTCTGTTTGGTCAGCCATAGCCCATCCTTCAGGTCCCACCCTATCAGTACGAAACCGTAATAAAAGTCCGATGTGTCAGACCTGTGGCTGAATGGGGCAAGAATATGTTAACCTTTTCAACAGGGCTCGAACTGCTGAGCGGAATGAGTTAAGCGAGCAGAATGGCCATAACACCCGAACAGATCGAGCGACACAAGCGTCACATCCTGCTCAAGGATATTGGTGGTCCCGGGGTGCAGCGCCTGATCAATGCGTCAGTGTCGATTGTCGGCGCCGGGGCGCTTGGGGGGCCATGCGCGATGTATCTTGCGGCCGCCGGGGTGGGGCGGATCGAGGTCTGGGATGATGACACGGTGGACCGATCCAACCTGCAGAGGCAGGTCCAGTTCGGCGAGGCAGACATCGGCGCGGCCAAAGTCGAGCGCCTGGCGCAGCGCCTGAATGCGATCAATCCAGGTGTCGAGGTGACATGTCGTGAGCGCCGGTTCAGGCCGGGCGACGCGCCAACAGGCGGTATCCTGATAGACGGCTGCGATAATTTCGAGACGCGCTATGGGCTTAATCAGGTAGCCCACACGACAGGCCGCCCCCTGGTCTCAGGGGCGGCCTCTGGCTGGTCCGGACAGGTCTCGGTATTCGCCTCAGGTGCGGTGGAGGGGGCGCCATGCTATCGCTGCCTGGTGCCGGAAATGCCGCCCGAAGCCGAGGCTTGCGACGAGGTCGGAGTGGTCGGTGCCCTGACCGGGCAAGTGGCGAGCGCCATGGCCCTTGAGGCGATCAAGCTGATCACTGGCGCCGGGGAGCCATTGGTCGGACGGGTGCAGATCTATAGTGGTCTGACCGGGCAGGTGCGGGTCGTGAAACTTCGTCCGAACCCTGACTGTCAAGTGTGCAAGGCCTGAAACTTTTCTTTGACAGGCCAAGTGTTTGACGGTTTTACGACAGGGAGAGTCGTGGAGTATCCGTATGTTACGCAGAACGCTGGCAGTTATCCTGACGATCGTTGCTATCCTGGCTGCTGGCTGGTTGGCCTTACGTCGCGCGGATGTTCCCTATGATACGCTGGAGGGGGCCTATGCCCTGCCAGAGACGCAGTTTCTGACACTGAGCGACGGTCTGAAAATCCACTATACTGATACCGGCCCGAAGGACCGCTCGGCGATTGTCCTGGTGCATGGGTTTTCCTCTTCCCTGCATACCTGGAACGCCTGGCGTGACGACCTTGAGCAGGATTTCCGCGTCATCACGCTTGATCTTCCGGGCCATGGTCTGTCGCGAGCCGACCCGGTCGACATGGTCAGCATTGACCGGTTTGCAGATGTCATCGACCAGGTGACCGGCAAGCTGGGCGTGAACCAGTTTACCCTGGCTGGAAACTCAATGGGTGGAAACACCGCCTGGGCCTTTGCGCTGAAATATCCCGACCGGCTGGAAGGCCTGGTTCTGGTCGATGCCTCCGGCTGGGCCGCCAATGCAGAGGAACGCAAATCCTCGCCGATCATTTTCAAGCTGTTGGCCAATCCACTGGCGCGCGCCGTGTTGAAAGATCTCGACATGACCAGCCTGACCCGCTCTGCACTGGCCGATTCCTATACCGACCCGGCCTTCGTGACCGATGACCTGGTCGAGCGCTATGTCGCCCTGTCGCGTGCGCCGGGCCACCGGGCAACCCTGTTGCAGCTTATGGCCGCGCGCGATGCCCGCGCCGAAGCCAGCGCGGCGTCACTGGCGACCATTCAGGTGCCGGCATTGGTGATCTGGGGCCGCGATGACAATCTCGTGCCGGTCAGCCATGCCCAGAAGTTTGCCGATGCCATCAAGGGGGCCAAGCTGGTTGTCTATGACGGTGTTGGGCACCTGCCACAGGAAGAAGCGGCTGCCCAGTCGCTTGCCGACCTGCGGGAGTTCATGCTGGAAGTCGAGTGGGACGCGCTGGACGACACGGTGATCGAGCCTGCGGGTGATCCGCGTCTGGTTGAAAACCGCACCGACGGGGCTGGCGCAAACTAGCTTGCCCGTCAACGCTTCATGTCTTGTCAGTCAGGCTTGTGTGTCAGGCCGCGTTGGCTTCAATCGCCTTCGGGCATAGCAGGCGGACGAAATCATCCTTGCTATCGGCCGCGCGCAGGGCTTCACGCAAATCGACATTGCGGAAGGTCCGGCTTACCTGGGCGAGCGCCCGCAAGTGGTCTGCGCCAGAACTGTTCGGGGCCAGCAACATGAAAATCAGGTCGCAGTTGCGCCCATCGATCGCGTCAAAGTCGACGCCTTGCTGTAGCCTGGCGAAGGCACCAACAGGGGCGTCCAGGCCCTGAATACGGGCATGCGGGATCGCAACGCCTTCTCCAACACCGGTTGAGCCGAGATTCTCGCGCTCCAGGACGGCATCAAGAATGTCACGACATTCCAGGCCGAGCTTGTCTGCCAGCGCTTCTGCCATGCTGTGGAGGACTTGCTTGCGGCTTTCTGCTGCCGGCGAAATCAAAATAGTGCCACCCTTCAGGAGGCTCGTTAGGTCATTTGCCATGAAACTTTAACCTGTCGGTTCAGTCGGCGGCGGAATGTCCAGCCGGATCAACCCAGCCGATATTTCCGTCATCCCGACGATACACCATGTTCAGGCCGCTGTGTTTCACATTTCTGAACAAAACGGCAGGGGTCTCTGACAGCTCGAGCTGCATTACCGCTTCGGAGACCGACATGGTCTTCACGTCGGAGGCCGATTCGGCAACAATCAGGGGGGCGTCACCTGTTGGCTCGGCCTCCGGATCACTCTGAATCACAAACGAAGCCGCCGGTTCACTCGGCATTGGCGTGCGCTTGTGATGGTCTTTCAAACGACGATGATAGCGACGCACCCGTTTTTCCATCTTGTCCAGCGATTCCTCGAGGGACGCATAAGGATCCGACGCGCTGCCACTTGATTGCAGCACGATCCCGGACGGCAGGTGGACATTGCAGTCAGTGATGATCTCGTATCCCCGTTTCTCAACGGTGACATTGCCATCAAAGGTGCGATCGAAATACTTGGTAACGGCGGCCTCAAGTCCATCGGCAATACGCTCTTGAAGCGTTTCACCTATGTCCATGTGTCGGCCTGCAATTTTAATTGTCACGGAAAGCTCCGTTCGTGTGAGTGGCCAGTATATCCATTCATCGCCATATGGCGACCCCCGCCTTCTATAAATCGTCGGAATTCAAGAGAATGCAAGAGGGAGGCCAATGACGAGTTTGTCAGGAATTTCTGTGAAATTTGCCGCCTAATCCCGTAATAGCTCATTAATCCCGGTTTTGGCGCGGGTTCCGGCATCCACAGTTTTCACGATTACGGCACAGGCCAGTGATGGGCCGCCTTTCGGATCTGGCAAGGTGCCCGGCACGACGACCGAGTAAGGTGGGATATAGCCATAGCTGACAGCACCTGTAGCGCGATCAACGATCTTGGTTGACTGCGTGATGAACACGCCCATGGCAATCACCGAACCGGTGCCAACAATGACGCCTTCAACCACTTCGGAGCGGGCACCAATGAAGCAATTGTCTTCGATAATGGTCGGGTTGGCCTGCAAGGGTTCCAGCACGCCGCCAATGCCTGTCCCGGCTGAGATGTGGCAATTTGCACCAACCTGCGCGCACGAACCAACAGAGGCCCAGGTATCGATCATCGTGCCCTCGCCAACATAGGCCCCAATGTTCACATAAGACGGCATTAGTACGGCACCGGGGGCGACATATGCACCGCGGCGAACAGCGGCGGGCGGGACGGCACGGAAACCAGCCTGCTTGAAATCGGCTTCCGTCCAACCCGCAAATTTTGAGGGTACCTTGTCCCACCAGGTCGCCCCGCCGGGACCGCCCTCAATCAGCGCATTGTCATTCAGGCGGAAAGACAGGAGCACCGCCTTCTTCAGCCATTGATTGACCTGCCAGCCGCCCTTGCCATCCGGTTCGGCCACGCGCGCTTCGCCGCCGTCCAGAAGGGATAATGCAGCATCCACGGCTTCGCGGTTTTCGCCGGTCGTGCCGGTATTCAGGTCGTCGCGATTTTCCCAGGCGGTATCGATCAGGTTAGCCAGGCGGTCAGTCATGCTTGTCTCTTTCAGTCATCTCTTGCCGTCAGCGATTGCAGGAATTGCGTCAGGTTGCCGGTGGCATAGTCGATATGGTCATCGAGGTCATCCCCAATTCCGGCTGGCCGGGCCCCTTCGGGTTCATGGCTCCAGTCCTTTTGCGAATGCACCAACACGGTGGAGAACCCCATGGCATGGGCCGGGGCGAGATTTCGTGACAGGTCCTCGAAGAACACCGAGCGGCCCGGTGTGACGGAGAAGTGGCTGCAAAAGGCGTCATAGGAAGACTGGGCGGGTTTGGGCGTGAAATTGCTGTCCTCGATGCCAAACCGCCCGTCAAAGACCCCGCCAAGGCCCATATATTCCGTCACCCGGTCGGCATGGCGGCGTGACCCGTTGGTGTAGACATACTTGCGGCCAGGCAGGGCAGTGATTGCGGCGGCGAGGTCATCAGAACGCGGCAGGGGCGACAGGTCGATCTCGTGGACATGGGCCAGGAATTCGTCGGGTGCCATGCCATGCATGCTCATCAACCCGTTCAGGGTTGTGCCGTGCTCGGCATAATATTTCTTCTGGGTCGCGCGGGCCGTCTCACGATCCAGGCGCAGAAAGCGGGCGACAAAATCAGTCATCCGCTCATCGATCTGGGCGAACAGGTCGCATTCAGCCGGGTAGAGCGTATTGTCGAGGTCGAACACCCAGGTATCGCGGTCGCCAAGGCCCTGCATTTGCACGCTTGAATCAGCGGGCACGGCTGGAGCCTTCAAAATCGCGCTCGAAGAATTCGAAGACCAGCTTGCGGTTCTCCGGCGGCGGGGTCGCCACGAACATGCCGGTCTTGAACGCTGCGACTTCGCAGGATTCACGGCCCGTGATGGCGAACTTTGAGCGCGCAACGCAGAACGGATCGCTCCCCCGCTTGAGGACGCGGACCTGGCCGTCTCCGGCTTCCATTTCAGCATAAGCGAAGTGTTCAGCCTGCAGCAGCGGCCCATCGATCACGCGTGCGCAACCACCGGCCTCGAGCAGCCACCAGCCGCGGCTTTCCCAGCCATCGCCGCGCCGCCGCGCCATGGCGCTCCAGATGCGCTTGTCGGTGCGGTTGCAGAAGGTCAGGCCGACATTGCGGCCACGTTCCATGGCTGCCTGTTCGAGAATGTCCATCAGGTCAGCATCACTGGTGTCGGCATTCAGGCCCTTGGACGTCAGGAAATCGCCAATCGCGGCGCGTGTCTTGCGTCCGAGATTGCCGTCAATCGGGCCGCCATAGACACCGGCATCATCCAGCAGACGCTGAACCCCGGCGGCACTCGCCCTTTCCAGCGGATCATTGCTGGTGATGATGGTCTTGTTCTCGATCGTCATCGCGGTTTCGGTGAAATTGGTCCGCCAGCGCGTGCGGTTCTCGATCAGCACCGGGGTGAACTCGATCGCTTCCAGGCCCATGGTCGAACAATCCGGTAGGGTCTCGACCGAAAAACTGCCCGTTGGATCGATACACAGCGGAATGCCGTCGCCCCAGACCTGGCGACCACCGCGATGAGCCTTGGAGGAGCGCCCAAACAGGTAATGCAGGCCCGGCTTGAGCGGGCCTTCCAGGACCACCGCGCAGGCCCCTGGACGCAGACGCGCCCAGCCTTCGACGACGACGCCCTGGCCTTCATAATGGCCACTGGCCGCCTCGATGATGAAACTGGTTTCGTTGCACACGCTCCAGCCTTGAGGCTGGCCCTGCGCCGCCGCGTTTGCGGGTATGGCCAAGGTTAACAGAAAACCGAAAATTCCGAGGATCAGCTTAATAAACAATCGTTCCTGCGCCATGTTCTGTAAACAGCTCCATGAGAAGGGCATGGCGTGCACGCCCATCCAGAATTACTGCCCCGCCGACACCTTTGTTCACGGCTTTGGCGGCGGTTTCAAGTTTTGGAATCATACCGCCTGAAATGGTGCCGTCTTCTAACAATGATTTAACCCGGTCGCGGCGGATTTCGCGGATCAGGGTTTTCTGCTTGTCCAGCACGCCAGCGACATCGGTTAGCAGCAGCAGGCGCTTGGCGTTCAGTGCAGCGGCAATGGCACCAGCCGCCGTATCTGCGTTGACATTATAGCGCCTCCCATCCGTGCCGACGCCAACCGGCGCAATCACTGGAATG
>CBDUKI010000074.1:0-9908 GCA_965367765.1 uncultured Henriciella sp. | reverse complement strand
GCGCTCGTTGAGAGCGATGGAGACATGGAAGCCGCAATTGACTGGCTGCGTGCGAAAGGCCTGTCAAAGGCTGCCAAGAAGTCTGGCCGTACCGCTGCTGATGGTCTCGTCTCTGCTGTTGTGTCTGACGATGGCAAGACCGGTGCACTGGTCGAGCTGAACGCCGAGACCGACTTCGTAGCTCGTAATGAGAGCTTCCAGTCTGCCCTGACCGAAATTTCCAAGATCGCGCTAACCACTGATGGGTCGCTCGAAGCGCTGACCGGCGCTGCAGCACCTGATGGCGACGGCAATGTCGAGGATTTCGTCAAGCGCCTGGTGGCCACGATTGGTGAGAACATGGGCATCCGCCGCACCGCCAAGCTGAGCGGTGAAGCTGTTGCGTCCTACATTCACGGCGCGGAAGCTCCGAACATGGGCAAGATTGGCGTGCTGGTTGCGCTGAATGGTTCCGGTGACCTGGCAGAAGCCGGTCGCAAGGTTGCCATGCACGTCGCGGCCACCTCTCCAGCCGCCTCAACCGTTGCCGATCTTGATCCGGCCCTGGTCGAGCGTGAGCGTCAGGTGCTAACCGAGCAGGCCCAGGACAGCGGCAAGCCAGCCGAAGTTATCGAGAAGATGATTGAGGGCCGCCTGCGCAAGTTCTACAAGGAAGTTGTGCTCGTCGAACAGGCTTTCGTGATGAACCCAGACCAGACGGTTGCCCAGTTCCTGAAGGAAGCCAATGCAGAGCTTGTCGGCTTCACGATGTTCAAACTGGGTGAAGGTATCGAGAAGGCGGAAGACGATTTTGCGGCGGAAGTCGCATCGATGACCAAAAACTAGACTGCTTTTATGCAATTTCAGTTCCCGGCTACCCCATGACAGGTGGCCGGGAATCTTTTATGTCCAATTCAGTCAGCGGGGAGAGACACGTGATGCAAGCCGACCAGGACGATGATCAACCCCTGATGTTCAAGCGCGTATTGTTGAAGATTTCAGGTGAAGCCCTGATGGGCGATACCGAATACGGCATCGACATGCCGACCTGTCTGAAATTTGCCGAGGAGATTGCGGCCGCGCGTCAGCTTGGCGTCGAGATATGCCTGGTCATTGGCGGCGGAAACATTTTTCGCGGCCTGTCCGGGGCTGCCGCCGGGATGGAGCGCAGCCAGGCTGACTCCATGGGCATGCTAGCTACCGTGATGAATGCCCTGGCCATGCAGAGTGCGCTGGAAAGCATTGGCATCCAGACCCGCGTACAATCGGGCATTCGCATGGATGAAATCTGCGAACCGTTCATTCGCCGCCGCGCCATTCGCCATATGGAAAAGGGCCGGGTGGTGATCTTCGCCGCCGGGACCGGGAACCCGTATTTTACCACGGATACGGGCGCGGCCCTGCGTGCGGCTGAGATGCATTGCGATGCGATGATGAAAGGCACCCAGGTGGATGGCGTCTATTCGGCTGATCCGAAGACGGACCCGGCTGCGGTGCGTTATGACGAGCTATCCTATCAGGACGTGCTGGCGCGTGACCTGCGCGTCATGGACGCGTCAGCCGTCAGCTTGATGCGTGACACGAATATACCGATTGTGGTTTTCTCTCTACACAATAAGGGTGCCCTGCAGGATGTGTTGACCGGGAAGGGCAACCACACGGTCATTTCGGGCAAGTAAGGATTGAACGATGAGTTATGACGAAAAAGATCTGGAGCGCCGGATGGAAGGTGCCATCTCCGCGCTGAACACGGAGCTGCAAGGCCTCAGAACCGGCCGCGCCTCCATCAATCTGCTCGATAATGTTCAGGTCATTGCCTATGGCGCGAAAGTGCCGATGAGCCAGGTCGGTTCCGTTTCCGTCATGGATTCGCGCATGCTGGCCGTGAACATCTGGGACAAGACGATTGTCGGCACGGCGGACAAGGCCATTCGCGAGGCCGGCCTTGGCCTCAACCCGGTGGTTGATGGTCAGACCCTGCGCATCCCGATCCCACCGCTCAACGAAGAGCGCCGGGTCGAGCTGACCAAGGTTGCAGGCAAGTACGCCGAAGCCGCGCGTGTGGCGGTTCGCAACATCCGCCGCGATGGCATGGACGCCCTGAAGAAGATGGAAAAGGATGGCGGCATCAACGAGGATGATCTGCGTTCAATGTCTGATGACGTCCAGAAACTGACCGACCGTTTCGTCAAGACCGTTGATGAAACGCTGAAAGCCAAAGAAGCGGAGATCATGCAGGTTTGAACCCGGCGAGCCCAGCTTCCAATCCGGACGGCGGTGGACAAGATCCGGCAGCCCATCCGAAACATGTTGCGATCATCATGGATGGCAATGGACGCTGGGCCTCGGCACGAAACCTGCCGCGCTCGATCGGGCATGAACGTGGGGTCGAAGCGCTTCGCAAGACGGTTGAGGCGGCCCAGGGCATGGGCCTGTCCTACCTGACGGTCTATTCGTTTTCGACCGAGAACTGGCGCCGCCCGGTTTCGGAAGTCAACGCGCTGTTTGGTTTGCTCAAAGCCTATGTCAAACGCGACCTGGCCCGGCTCCACAAGGAAGGCGTGCGCGTGCGTGTGCTCGGGACGCGGCAAGGCCTGCCCGATGATATTCGTGAACTGGTTGACCGGGCTGAGGCCACAACCCGCGAGAATACCGCCTTCAACCTGTGCATTGCCTTCAATTATGGCGGGCGCGAGGAAATCTTGCGGGCGGTGCATGCCGCCGCCAGCGCTATTCGGGATGGCACGCTGAGTGAGGCCGAGCTGACCGAGGAACAGTTTGGTGGATTTCTCGACACGGCAGGCATTCCTGACCCGGACCTGATCGTGCGGACCAGCGGTGAATACCGTCTGAGCAATTTCCTGATCTGGCAGTCGGCCTATTCCGAACTGGTCTTCATGGATGTGCTCTGGCCAGATTTTCGCGGCGAGCATTTGCAACAGGCGATAGACATCTTCATGGGGCGTGAGCGTCGATATGGTGGCCTGGCCACCGGGGCAGCCTGACAGTGTCGAAGCCTGATTCAAGTAAAGTTCGCCGAAAGGAACTCGGCCTCAGGCTGCTGTCGGCTGCCGTGCTGGTGCCGTTCGGTGTGTTCGTTGTCTGGCAGGGTGGCCTGATCCTGACCATCGGTTGCGCCTTGTTCGCAGCTATCTTGACCTATGAATGGGTCCGCATGACCAATTCGCCGGCGATGATCGTCATGGTTGGGTTGGCGATCATTCCATCCCTGATCACCGGGTTCACTGGCTTGCTGTATGGCCTGGGCGCTCTGGTTGCCTGTGCGAGCGTGGCCTGGTTCGCCCATCCGCTGAAGTCCGAACGGCTGAGGTCCATGCTTGGCTTGCTGTATGCGGCGGGTATGCCGCCCGCGCTGCTGGCGCTCCGCATGGAGCCGGGCTGGAACGGCACGGTGATGGCCTTGACGCTGATGACGCTGGTCTGGGTATCGGATTCGGCGGCCTTCTTCTCGGGGCGCACATTTGGCGGCCCCTCGCTGACCAGCCTGTCGCCATCAAAAACATGGAGTGGGGCGATTGGCGGCGTGATCTTGAGCGCCATTGGCGGTATTGTAGCCGCCTTGATTCTTGACCTGAACCTTTATGCCTGGGCGGTTGCAGGCGGGCTGATTTCGGTTGCCGCGCAGCTGGGAGACCTGTTTGAAAGCGCCCAGAAGCGCCAATTAGGCGTTAAGGATGCCAGCAAGCTGGTGCCGGGCCATGGCGGCGTGATGGACCGGGTTGATGGATTGGGGTTTGCCGCAGCCGTGGCTGTCGTGGCCTTGATGCTGTTGCCTGATGTCGCGCGAATCCTGGGAGTGGAAGCTTGAGCGCGCCCAAGACCCTTTCAATCATGGGCTCGACCGGGTCGATTGGTTGTTCGGCGCTGTCCGTCATCGACTATTCCAACCAGCAGGCCGACCAACCGGTCTATGAGATCGATACGCTGGTCGCAGGCCGTGATGTCGAGACGCTGGCGGCGCAGGCCCGGGCCAGCAAGGCGCGTCTGGCGGTCGTCGCCGACGAGACACGCCTTGCCGATCTGAAGGCCCTGCTGGCGAACACTGGTATCGAAGTGGCCGCAGGCGAACAGGCTGTTCTCGCCGCTGCCGCACGCCCAGTTGACAAGCTCCTCGCGGCGATTGTCGGGATTGCCGGGTTGCCGTCGACCCTGGCGGCCGTCGAAGCGGGCATTGACGTTGCCCTTGCCAATAAAGAGAGCATGGTTTGCGCGGGGCCCTTGTTGAAGCGCATGGCGGCGCGGTCTGGCGCGGCCATTGTGCCGACCGATTCCGAGCACAATGCCATGTTCCAGGTTATGGAGCGTCATGAGGATGTCGAGAAACTGATCCTCACCGCATCTGGCGGGCCGTTCCGCTGCACACCATTGGACGCGCTGGAACAGGTGCGCCCCGAAGATGCCCTGGCGCATCCGAAATGGGATATGGGCGCGAAGATCTCGATTGATAGCGCAACCATGTTCAACAAGGGGTTGGAGTTGATCGAGGCGGCTTACCTGTTCGATATTCCAGAGCCGCAGATCGATGTCGTCGTGCATCCTCAGTCGATCATACATTCGCTGGTGGCTTATCGGGATGGTTCGGTTTTGGCACAGATGGGCGATCCTGACATGCGCACCCCGATTTCGCATGCGTTGAGCTGGCCAGACCGGCGCCAGCCCGCCCCGGCCAACCGGCTTGATCTGGTCAGCCTCGCCAAGCTGGATTTCGAGGCGCTGGACGAAACACGCTTCCCTGCCATCCGCCTGGCCCGGCGAGCCATCCAGGCTGGATGCGGCACACCCACGGTATTAAATTGCGCTAATGAAGGTGCGGTAGCTGCATTTCTTGCAGGTAAATGCAAATTCCTCGACATAAGCTGGACGGTGGAGCAGGTACTGGATCGGTTCATGGCCGGTCCACTGGCAAGCCAGGCCTGTGACAGCCTTGACGCCATCATGGCAATCGAGGCCGAAGCAACAGCCTTAACAGGCGCACTTCTTGCTGAGGCAAGGGCACACTGAGGAGGAAACACTGATGTTGGAGCTTGTCTCTCAGGGCCCTATTTTCCTGGTAAGCCTGATATTTCTGCTGGGCGTCGTGGTGATCATCCATGAGCTTGGTCATTATTTCGCTGGGCGCATGTATGGCGCGGCGGTCGAATCATTTTCCATCGGCTTCGGGCGTTCGATTTTCGAGCGCACCGACAAGTATGGCACCCGTTGGCGCATTAACTGGATTCCACTTGGTGGCTTCGTCAAGTTTGTCGGGGAAAGCCAGCTCCCGGGGGATGTCGGCAAGCTGGAGTCTGGCCCGGTCGGCAAACCGTATAGCCAGCTCGGGGTTGGCCAGCGTTCCGTGGTGTCGATTGCCGGTCCACTGGCTAATTTCATTCTGGCCATTGCCTTGTTCACCGTATTCTTCGGGCTTCGCGGTGTGCAGGAATATGATCTTTATGCTGCGCGCGTCGTTGATGGCTCGCCAGCCGCCGTCGCGGGCATGCAGGAAGGCGATGTCCTGCTGGAAGTCGATGGCCATCGGATCCGTCAGGATGCTGACCTGCTGATGCGGACAACCGTTTCCAGCGGCATCGAACTGGACTTTCTGGTCGAGCGTGACGGTCAACAAATGTTGCTGAAAGTTACACCCGAGCGCCAACTTCGCCCCAACAGCCTTGGCCAGGTCGTGCCGCAGGGCACCATTGGCGTCACCCCGTGGCCGGTGCAGGGATCGATTGTCTGGCGCCGTTTCGGGCTGGTTAGCGCTGTCAGGGAAGGCGTTCTGGAAACCGGGCGCACGATGGAGCGCACCGCCTTCATGCTTAAACGCATTGTAACGGGGCAGGAGCCTGTCAGCACGCTAAGCGGGCCTGTCGCCATTGGCGATGCAGGTCGACGCATTGTTAACCAGACGATGGGTGCAGAAGGGGTGTCGACCGGCACTAAATTAATGTGGTTAATGTGGACCGTGGTGCAGGTTTGTGCCCTGGTATCAATAGGGATCGGATTTTTCAACTTGCTACCCTTGCCCATTCTGGACGGCGGCCACCTGGTTTTCAACGCTTATGAAGCGGTGACTGGAAAGGTCATGCCTGAAAAGGTGCAGGAAATGGCATTGATGGCCGGGCTTTGTCTGCTATTGACCATGTTCGTTTTCATCACCTGGGGTGACATTCTGGAAACCGGCCTGTTCAACAGGTCAGCAGGCTGATAGCGGCTTGTCGGAGGAGGATCGAGGGATCGATGCGTAAAGTACTTGCTGCTGCCCTGCTGGCATTAACCAGTCTGGTTACAATCAAGGCGGGCCTCGTCCCGTCCGCTTCAGCCCAATCGGTTGAGACCATCCGGACGATCATTGTCGAAGGCAATCAGCGCATCGAGGACCGTACGGTCCAATCCTACCTGCTGGTTGAGCCGGGTGACACGTTTGATGCCTCCCGGATCGACCTCTCACTGAAGACCCTTTTCGCAACCGGCCTGTTTGCCGATGCCTCGTTCGAGAAGCGCGGCCCGGACCTGATCGTCCGCGTGGTCGAGAACCCGATCATCAACCGCGTCCTGTTCGAAGGCAACAAGGCGCTGGATGACGACAAGCTGCGCGAAGAAATCCAGGCCGCGCCGCGCGGCATCTTCACCGCTGCGCGAGTTCAGGCGGACGTCCAGCGTATTCTCGACCTTTATCGCAAGTCCGGCCGGTTCTCTGCGACGGTCGAACCGCAATACAAGCCGCTGGAGCAGAACCGTGTCGACCTGGTCTTCGTCGTTACCGAGGGGCCGGTCACTGGCGTGCGCGCCATCAACTTCATCGGCAACGAGGAATTCTCCGACCGTCGCCTGCGCAGCGAAGTGGTCACGAAGCAGTCCCGCTGGTGGCGTTTCTTCAGCTCGAACGACAATTACGATCCAAACCGGTTGGAATATGACCGCGAATTGCTGCGCCAGTTCTACCAGAACCGTGGCTACTATGATTTCCGCGTGATCTCTGCTGTCGCCGATCTGACACCTGATCGCGAAGATTTCTACGTGACCTACACCCTGGAGGAAGGCGAACAGTACACGTTCGGCGAGGTCGAAGTGGAAACCGCACTCGACAAGCTCAACAGCACGGCGCTTCGCAGTGCGGTCCCGTTCCGCGATGGTGACTTGTTCCGTGGTGACCTGATCGAGGATGCCATCGATACGCTGACCTATGCGGCCGGCATCGCTGGTTATGCCTTTGTTGACGTGACCCCGCGCCTGGATGCCGACCCGGAGACCAACAAGGTCAACGTTACCTTCGCGCTTGACGAAGGCCCCCGTGTCTATGTCGAGCGGATCGATATTGTCGGGAACACCTCGACGCTGGATCGGGTCATCCGCCGTGAGCTGCGCGTGGCCGAAGGCGATGCGTTTAACCGTGTGCTGCTGGACCGGTCGCGAAACCGGGTGCGTGCGCTTGGCTACTTCAAGGAAGTCGAGATTACCGAGAAACAGGGGTCAAAGCCTGATCGCACGATTGTCGAACTAGCGGTTGAAGAACAGGCCACGGGCGAGCTGTCATTTGCAGCCGGTTTCTCCTCGGTGGATGCCTTCCTGATCGATCTCAGCGTCTCGCAGCGCAACCTGCGTGGGCGCGGCCAGTCCGTTGTGGCGCGCGTGTCAGCGTCTGACCGTCAGCAACTGGTCGATTTCCGCTTCCGCGAGCCGCGTTTCCTTGATCGCAATCTGTCTGCCGGTTTTGACCTGTTCTCGACCCGCTCAGACTTCCTCGATGTGTCGGACTTTGAATCGCAGACAACAGGTGGCGGCCTTTCCTTCGCCTTCCCGGTGACCGAGCATACCAGCCTCGGCCTGCGCTACCGCCTGCAATCAGATGAGATCAACGTGCGCAACCGCGATGTGGTGATCGTCGATGCGACAGGGGCGCTGGCGCTCGAGGACGTCATCAATGACAATGGTACGCCGAATGATACGTCCGATGACACGACCTACCAGATTCTCGTTTCACCAGACACGGTTCCTCTGCCTGCCGGTACCAGCGTCGTTGACCAGTGTAGCCCGGCCTACATCTTCCAATCGACGATCTGTGACAGTGAACGCTCTGATCTGGCCTCGATTCTCGGATACACATTGAATTGGGATCGCCGTAACGACCCGATCGAACCGACGGGCGGTTTTGACCTGTCGCTGAGCCAGGATGTCGCTGGCCTGGGCGGCGATGTGCAGTATCTGCGTACAGAAATTTCAGGGGCAACCTATCGGGGTATTTTCAAGGGCGTGCGCGCAAGCCTGCGTGTGTCCGGTGGTTATATTGAGCCGTTTGGTGACGATACCAGCATTCGGATCAATAACCGCTTCTTCAAGGGTGGATCGAGTTTCCGCGGCTTTGATGTCGCCGGTATCGGTCCGCGGGTTGTGGATGTGCTGGCTGATGACCAGGGCATTCCATTCGACGTCAAGGGGCTCAACGCGCTTGGTGGCAAGGCGTACTATCAGGGTACGTTCGAGCTGACGCTGCCAAACTATCTACCAGAGGAGTATGGTATCAAGACAGCCCTGTTCGCTGAGGTTGGCTCGGTTGGTATCCTTGATGATGAGGATATTGATGCGCCGCTTTACTACATCACACAGCCGAACCAGTATAATGGCATTGGTTCCGTCCCGGCGGTGCGCCAGATCAAGGACGCGCTTTCCATGCGCGCCAGTGCTGGCCTGTCTGTCGGCTGGGACTCGCCATTCGGCCCGATCCAGTTCGACTTCTCGCACATCCTGCGCAAGGAAGATTACGACAAGACCGAGTCTTTCCGGTTCAGCACCTCCACTCGTTTCTAAATTCATTGCACAAGAGGCATAAAATGTTCCCAATCAAATCAATTCTGGCGGCTGTTGCCCTCGGTACCAGTACCGTCGCCATCGCTGCTCCGGTTGCGACAGCCCAGGGCACGACCGTCGTTGTTATCGACCAGGCCAAGATCATGCGTGACAGCAAGGCCGGCAAGGACATCCAGACCAAGCTCGAAGCCATTGAAGGCGCCATGGAGCGCGAGCTTCAGCCAACCGCTGACCAGCTTAACGCCGAAGGCCAGGCCATCGAGGCGAAAACCGCCAACATGACGCCAGAGGCCATGCGTGCCGACGCGGCCCTGAAAGCCGAAGTGACCGCTTACGCCAACAAGGCGCAGCAATTCAGCATCGATCGTCAGATCGCGGCCGGCGAACTGCAGCTAACCGAACGCAAGGCATGGTCCGATTTCTTCACGGCGCTGCGCCCGGTTCTTCAGGAAGTCGTCAATGAGCGCGGTGCGCACATCATGCTCGACCGGTCGCAGGTGACCTATACCGATCCGACCGTCGATGTGTCCGGCCTGGTGATTTCGAAACTGGACGCCAGCACGCCAACCATTTCGGTTGTTCGCCAGAAACTTCCAACTCAGCCACCAGCTCAGTAACAAGAGGGTGCAATGCCCGTTGATCCGCGATTCTTTGAGCCGCTCGGTACACTGAGCCTGAAAGCCGTCGCGGAGCTGACGGGTGCTGAACTGCCATCAGGGGCAGATATTGAGATCACCGGTGTTGCGTCGGCTAGTGCGGCGCGGGCCGGTGATCTTTGCTTTCATGAGGGCGATGCGAAATCCGCCTCCGGGGTCAGCGCCCATGCCAGCGCCTGTTTGATCAAGGCGAATGCCGTTTCGGGCCTGCCTGATGGGGTGATTGGACTGGTGGTCGACCTGCCACGCTGGGCGCACGTCCAGGTGTCGCGGCAATTGTTCCGATTGCGCGACTGGCAGGATGAAGGGCCAGCCCCACAGCTTCATGAGACCGCACGTATCGCGCCGGGCGTCGTTATCTGTGCCGGGGCCGCGATTGGTCAGGACACACGCATCGGCCCTAATTCGGTGATTGGTCCGGGCGTCCAGATCGGCGCCGGGGTCGAGATCGGCGCCAATGTCTCT
>CBDUKI010000073.1:0-9936 GCA_965367765.1 uncultured Henriciella sp. | reverse complement strand
AAGGATGGTGGGCAGCTGACCGACGAACAGTTTGTTCGGCTCAAGAGCGACCTTGGCGACCTACACGCATTGATCAGCTTCTTCGAGGCCCGCCAGGGGCGCCTCTTCGGGTTTCGGTTTCGCGATCCGATGGATCATGCCAGCGCCGCGTCAGGCACCGCGATCAGCCATGATGACCAGGTACTCGGGACCGGAGATGATGTGCAGGCCACGTTTCAGCTCAGCAAGGATTATGGCGGCGTGGTGCGCCCGATTGTTCGACCCGTGAACAGCAGCGTGCGCGTTGGCCTCAATGGCCTCGAACAGGCTTCTGGCTGGGCGCTGACCTTGCTTCGCGCACGGGCCTGGCAGTACTCAATGGCGGTGGGCAATTGCTGGTGCAATCAGCAAGTGGCTGGGAATGTCTGGCCTATCGTGATGCCATCCTCATTGATGAGGATCGTTGGCAATTACGTGGCCTGTTGCGCGGCCTGGCAGGGTCGCGGATTTCTACAGCCCTGTCAGGCGCACTGGTTGTGCTGATTGATGAGGCCCTGGTGGACGTGGAGCTGGCACCGGAAGAGGCCGGGCTTTCGCTTGAATGGACCGCAAACGAGGCCGACCCGATCTCGTTCGTTTACGAAAACCTGGCCGGGCTGGCCTGGTCAGTCGGGCATTTGCGGGCGCTTGCCAGTGGGACTGGCTGGGCTTTGTCGTGGACACGCCGCGGACCGGATATTCCGGCCAGTTGGGCCTTGCCTGAAGCGGAAAATGATGGGCGCTTCCGCGTCGAGACCTTCCTGAATGGCCAACTTGTCGAGACCATGGACATGGTTGGACCGGGTGCCAATATTGGCGGCGCGGTAGATTCGGTGCGGGTTGGCGAGATTGGCCCGGACGGGCGAGTGGGACATTGGTCTTCCATTCCGCTGTCATCGCCTTAAGGGTGGCACAAGCGTAGACTTCGATTGGTGAAAGATGAGCAAGGATCTGTATTCCATTCTCGGCGTGCCGCGGACGGCGAGCGAGGAAGATATCCGGCGCGCCTACAAGCGCAAGGCCAAAGATCTTCACCCTGACCTGAACCCAAACAACAAGGCCAAGGCCGAACAGTTCAAAGCGGTTTCATCGGCCTATGACATTCTCGGCGACGAAAAGAAGCGTCGTAAATATGATCGCGGCGAAATTGATGCGGATGGCAATCCGAGCGGTTATCAGGGTGGACCTGGTGGTGGTTATGGCGGGTTCAGCCATTCTGGTTTCCAGGGGGACCCGTTTGAGGAAATCCTGTCCGGCATGTTTGGCGGTGGGCGCCGTCGACCTGGCCCTCAGAAGGGGGCCGATATGCGATACCGCGTTGAGATTTCCTTCGAGGATGCGGTCAATGGGGCCAAGCGCGACATGACGATGGCCGACGGTCGCACGATCAGCGTTTCAATACCTGCGGGCATAGAAAGTGGGCGCACGATGCGCCTGAAAAGCCAGGGCCAGCCATCACGCAGTGGTGGGCCGCCCGGGGATGCTTTACTGGAGGTCGCCGTACGCAAGAGCGAGACCTGGACCCGTGACGGTAACGACTTGCGCATGAACGTGGCCGTGCCGCTGAAAACGGCGGTCCTGGGTGGCAGCGTGGATGTGCGCACGCCGGGCGGACCGATTGCCCTGAAAGTGCCGGAAGGGTCCAATACGGGCGCGGTGCTGCGCCTGCGCGGCAAGGGTGTGCAGGTGCCAGGCAAGGCGGGACATCTCTACGCCCGGCTGGAAATCGTCATCGAAGACCCCAAGGATGCCAGCCTCAGGGCCTGGGCGAAGAAGGCCTGATACGGAACAGAAGCCAACCAATGCGTTCACTATCCATTCAGAGCTATTCGGTCATATGGGCCTTGTGATGAAGAAAACCGTCCTCATACTGGCCATGCTTGCCATGTCTGTCCCGCTTATGCCCGCAATGACGGCATCGGCGCAGCTCGGCAATTCCTTCACAGCAGACCAGGCCAGAAATGCCCGCGACAAGGGCGATGTTGTCCCGTTGAAAGACATCTTTCGTCGGCTCAAGAGCCGTCATGGTGGCTATCAGATTGACGCCAACCTGTTCAATCGCGGTGGCAAACAGGTTTATGTTATCGACTGGATGACTGGAAAAGGCGAGCGAGTCCGGTTTACAGTCGACGCAAAGTCTGGGCGTGTGCTTTCTTCGAACTAGGGTAAAATCATGAGAATTCTTGTTGTAGAAGACGATGCGGACCTGCGCCGCCAACTGGCCGATGCATTGACCCATGCAGGGTATGCCGTCGATTTGGCGGCCGATGGCGAGGATGGCCATTTTCTTGGCGATACCGAACCTTATGATGCGGTCATTCTCGATCTCGGCCTGCCGAAGATGGATGGTGTAACCATTCTCGAGCGGTGGCGTGAAGACGGCAAGACTTTCCCGGTCATGATCCTGACGGCGCGTGACCGTTGGAGCGAGAAGGTTGCCGGTTTCGATGCTGGTGCCGATGATTATGTCACCAAGCCTTTCTATACCGAGGAAGTGCTGGCCCGCCTGCGCGCGCTGTTGCGCCGGGCATCTGGCCATGCAGTTGCAGCGATTGAGGCGGGCGCCTTGCGGCTGGATACACGTGCGGCACGTGCCACCGTCAATGGTGAACCGATCAAGCTGACGGCCCATGAATACAAGGTGCTGAGTTACCTGATCCACCATCAGGGCCGGGTGGTGCCTCGTACAGAACTTGTCGAACACATCTACGATCAGGATTTCGACCGCGATTCCAATACGATTGAGGTCTTTGTCGGGCGCCTGCGCAAGAAGATTGGCGGCGATCGCATCCAGACCGAACGTGGGCTTGGTTATCGTCTGGTTGTGCCTGAAGACGAGCGCACAGGCGTGGCCTGACCGGCCGGTCATGATAGGCCACTGAATGGACGAACTTCCAGACGCCCCCAAGACAGTCAGCCGACTGTCACTGGCTCGCCGGATTCTGATCGGTGCATCCTTGTGGAGTGTGCTGATCGTTGTCGGCGGCCTGATCGCAATGACGGCAGTGTACCGGGCGCAGGCTATCAGCCTGTTGGATGATGAGCTGGATTCGACGCTGGTGACGCTGGCGCGGGCGATTGATCCGCTGGATGATGGCACTGGGCGTGTCGTCAGTCAGGATGAAAAGCTGCCTTCCGATGCCCGCTACGAAACACCGCTTTCCGGCAAGTATTGGGTTATTATCGCCATCGATGAAAATGGCGCACTGGGCAATGATATTCGCCCGCGCAGCGTTTGGGATGGCGCACCGCCCATCCCGCAGGTCATCGCCGCGCAGGCCCTGGCTCAACCGGGTGACATCATTCGCGGCAACGCGACCGGCCCAGCCGACGAACCGGTGCGCATAGCAGCCCAGTCCGTGACCTTTCCAGAACGCGATAATCCGATCCTGCTGGTCGCGGCGGCGGACCGCACCCAGACCGATCTTGGCGCCAACCGCCTGCGCACCCTCCTTGCTGTGGCGATGCTGTCTCTGGCGGCGGGAACCCTGATCGCGATGGCGCTTGGCCTGCGTTATGCGTTGCGCCCGTTTGACCGTATCCAGAAGGATATTGCCGACGTGCGGGAGGGGCGGCGGGCCGGTCTGACCGGGGATTATCCGTCCGAGGTTCGCCCGCTCAGCGAGGAATTGAACAAGCTGCTGGAGCACAATCGCAATGTCGTCTCGCGGGCGCGCACGCATGTTGGCAACCTGGCCCATGCATTGAAAACGCCGCTCGCCGTCCTGCGCAATGAGGCGACTGGCGACAGCCAGCTCGACCAGGTCGTCCAGCGTCAGACCGAGGCAATGCGCACCAGCGTCGATCACTATCTCAAGCGGGCCCAGGCTGCGGCGCGCGCTGAGGCTCTGGGTGTGCGAACGCAGATCTGCGATGTCGTCAGTGGTCTCTCCCGGATGATGAACAAGCTGTTCGAGCGCGATGGCAAACATGTCGAGGCGCATGTCCCGGCCAACTGGCATGTCCGCATCGAGCGCCAGGACCTAGAGGAAATGCTGGGTAACCTGATGGACAATGCCTGCAAATGGGCAACGTCCACAGTGCGTGTCAGCGCCGAGCCGGGCGAGAATGGCCACATCCTCGTGCACATTGATGATGACGGTGTCGGCTTGCAGGAGAGCGAGCGGGAAGAAGCGATCAAACGCGGCGTTCGCCTGGATGAGACCGCCCCCGGCACAGGGCTTGGTCTGTCCATTGTCGCCGATATAGCTGGCATGAACAATGGCACGCTGGAGCTGACTGACAGCCCGCTGGGCGGTTTACGCGCCACATTGTCGCTCCGGCAGGCATGACATGCCGCAGTGGCCAAGTGCCCGTTTTCAGCTATATGAAGCGCCATGAGAGCACGCACGAAACGACTTTATGCTGTTGGTGTCATGGCCATTCTGGTCAGTGCGGCCGTGGCCTTGGCCGCGACGGCCCTGAAGCGTCATGCCGACCTGTTCTACACCCCTCAAATGCTGGTTGAACGCGGTCTGCCCGAGATGGGGACACGCATTCGTGTCGGCGGATATGTCGAGCCAGGCTCGGTCGATTACAGTGATGGGGCTGAAATGTGGTTCACAGTCGTGGATGGCTCTGGCGAGACTGTGCGCGTTTCCTATTCGGACATCCCGCCGGACCTGTTCCGGGAAGGTGAAGGGGTTGTGGCGACGGGCCGGTTCGATGAGGCTGGCGATATGTTCGTTGCCGAGAGTGTTCTGGCCAAGCATGATGAGAACTACCAGCCGCGTGAACTGGAAGATATTCCGGCACCGACTGTCTCAGCGAGCTGATAACGCTGCCTTGAATCTTGTTGACTGGCGCACACGCCATGGTCTCCCTATCTGTCTGCGAGACATGGAGACCCAGCAATGAAGAGCCAGAAAATTCAATTTGCAAACTCAAATGGCGAAATGCTGTCCGGTGTCCTGGAAACGCCAACAACCGGCCTGCGCGGCTGGGCTTTGTTTGCCCATTGCTTTTCATGTTCCAAGAACACGCTGGCGGCCACGCGTATCGCGCGCGAGCTGGCCGTGCTGGGGATCGGCACCTTGCGGTTTGATTTTACAGGCCTTGGCGAGTCGGAAGGCGCATTCGAGGCGCGCGGCTTCTCCGGCAATGTCGATGACCTGATTCAGGCCGCGAACTGGATGGAAAAGAATGGACGCCGGGTGGAGCTGCTAGTGGGGCACTCGCTTGGCGGGGCGGCTATCATTGTGGCTGCAGGTCACTTGCCGCAGGTTCAGGCGGTCGCCACGCTTGGCGCGCCAGCCGATGCAGACCATGTCATTACCCAGTTTGCCCACAAGGTCCCAGAAATCGAGGCACAGGGGCGGGCCGAGATTGACCTGGCTGGACGCGCTTTCACGTTGGAAAAATCCTTCCTCGATGATGTGAAACAGGCCAGGGTCCGCGAAGCTGTTGCCACTTTGAAACGCCCGCTTCTCGTCATGCATTCACCGATCGACCAGGTCGTCGGGATCGACAATGCCACCGACCTCTTCCTCGCCGCCAAACACCCCAAAAGCTTTGTCAGCCTGGATCAGGCAGACCATCTGATCAGTGATCCAGACGATGCGCGCGCCGCCGCCGATGTCATTTCCGCCTGGGCTGGGCGCTATCTTGAACCCCCGGTTGAGATGGACACGCTGGAGCCAGAGCAGGGCCACAAGGTGACCGTGCGCTCAACGGGTGAGGTAAGCCCATACCAGAATGAGCTGCTCATCAATGGGCGACGGTTCCTGGCCGATGAACCGGTCAGCGTTGGCGGGGCCGGATCGGGACCGAACCCGTATGAATGGGTCAGCGCCGCTCTTGGGGCCTGCACCTCGATGACACTGCGCATGTATGCGGATCGCAAGAACTGGCCACTGGGGCAGGTCACCGTGCGGGTTGATCATGCCAAGCGGCCTGTGCAGGCGGGTGAGCAACCTGACCCCAAGGGCAAAGTCGACGTTTTTTCCCGCGAATTGATTATTGAAGGCGAGCTTGATGAGACGCAACGTGCGAGACTTGTTGAGATCGCGGAGCGCTGCCCTGTGCACAGGACTTTGGAATCTGTGGCTGTCATCGAAACCGCAGCCGTCATAGAATAGGCTAAATGATCTTTAATGACGGTAAGGCTGTTACTTTCGTAATATTCTGTGCAGATATTCTGTATGAATTCTTTGGAGGCTTAGAAGGCTATGAAATTGTTTAGCATTTCCCGGAATGCATTGGTCGCCGGATTGGTTGGTGCAGGGGTTATGGGGGGTGTATTCTGGGGCCCGTCGCTGACCGAGGCGCACGCCAAGCCGATTGTCCTTCAAGCGCCGGCTGGCGCGCCGATGAGTTTTGCCGACCTGATTGAACAGGTCAGCCCGGCCGTTGTCAGCGTCAATGTCGTCTCCGAGCAGGAAATCAGTGATCTCTCGGACTGGGAGCGTTTCTTCGAACGCTTCCGCGGTGGTCCACCATCTGACACCCCTGAAGGCGATGACGAAGAAGGCCGCACACGTGAAGCCCGCTCGCTTGGGTCTGGGTTCTTCATTTCCGCATCCGGCCATATCGTCACCAATAATCACGTGGTCGAAGGGGCCACGGAAATCGAGGTCGTCCTGGAAGATGGCCGCGAATTGGATGCCGTCCTGGTCGGGCGTGACCCGCAGACTGATCTCGCGGTGATCAAGGTCGAGCAACCCGGCCAGTATAAATATGTCGAGTTCGGCTCATCGACCGATCTTCGCCGCGGTGACTGGGTCGTCGCGCTGGGCAATCCGTTCGGGCTTGGCGGTACGGCTACCTCAGGCATTGTTTCGGCTATCGGTGAGCCAGGCGACCGCAGTCGCTCAAGCACCTATACCGATTATCTGCAGATTGATGCGGCGATCAACCGGGGCAATTCCGGCGGCCCGACCTTTGACCTTCAAGGCCGTGTGATCGGCGTCAACACAATGATTCTGTCGCCGAGCGGCGGTTCGGTCGGCATCGGATTCGCGATCCCGTCAGACACGGCCAAGCGGATTACCGACACGCTGATCCGTGACGGCAAGGTTTCACGTGGCTGGTTGGGTGTCACCATCCAGGACCTGACTACCGATATGGCCGAAGCGCGCGGGATCGAGAATGGCAGCGGGGCCATTGTCTCCCAGGTCACACATGACAGCCCGGCGTCCAAGTCTGGCATCAAGCGCGGTGACATCAGTGTGCAGATCAATGGTCAGTCCGTCGATGATGCGACCACCACACCACGCGTTGTTGGTGCACTGCTGGCCGGGTCGACCAATGATTTTGTTGTCCTGCGGGATGGCAAACGCCAGAACATCTCGGTCAAGGTCGGTGAGCGCCCGGAAGACCCGAACGCGGATTTCGAGGATGGCGATGCTGACCGTTCCGACCGTGAGGGCCAGGCCGAAGAGGCGCCGCTCGGCGTGTCCCTGCGCCCGCTCGACCGGGACGACCGCGAGGAAATGGCCATTGATGACGCGGAGTCCGGCATGGTCATCCAGTCGGTTGATACCGACAGCCCTTTTCGGGAGCTGGGCGTAACGCCGGGCATGGTCATTCTGGACGTGAATGGACGCCCGCTCAACACGGTCGAAGACCTTGAGGCGGCGATCAACGGCGCCGAGGCCCAGGGCCGCGACAAGGTTCTGATGGCCATCCGAAATGGCAACCGCACCTTGTTCGTGCCGGTCGACATTTCCGGCGAAGACTAAGTCATAAGGAGAGCGCCATGCGTGTTCTGGTAATTGAAGATGATCGCGAACATGCCGATTTCATCGAGAAGGTTCTGTGTGAGGCCGGTCATAATGTCGAAACGGCAGATGACGGCGTTGCTGGCCTGGTAATGGCGCGTGACCAGGCCTTTGATGCCCTGGTTGTTGACCGCATGCTGCCTGAAAAACCGGGCCTGCAACTGGTTCAGGAGTTTCGCAATGGTGGTGGCACCACGCCAGCGTTGTTCCTTTCGGCCCTGTCAGATGTCGACAATCGCGTTGAAGGCCTGAAAGTCGGCGCTGATGATTATCTCGCCAAGCCATTTGCCCCTGAGGAACTGGTCGCGCGGGTCGAGGCGCTGGGACGTCGCAAGACCCAGGACGAAGCTCCGGTCACCAAGCTCAGCGTTGGTGACCTGGAAATGGATCTGCTGTCGCGCAAGGTGACGCGTGCCGGCACTCGGATCGACTTGCAACCACGCGAGTTCAAGCTGCTCGAATACCTGATGCGCCATGCCGGTCAGACGGTGACGCGCACCATGTTGCTCGAAAAGGTCTGGAACTACCACTTTGATCCTCAGACCAATGTGATCGACGTTCATATCTCTCGCTTGCGGGCTAAGATCGACAAGGAGTTCGATCAACAGCTCTTGCAGACTGTGCGCGGCGCGGGGTACTGCCTACAGGCATGAAGCCTGGACCGTTCAACTTTGTTCGCACGACGACCTTTCGTCTTGCCTTGCTCTATTCGGTCCTGTTCGCGCTGTTTTCCGCAGCGCTGCTCGGCTACCTGTTCCAGGCGACGGTCGGTGCCATGCGGACCGAAGCCAAGGTTCGGCTGGAGTCCGAGTTTCGGACCCTGGCCAATGCCTGGAACAGTGGCGGTCCACGGCGGCTGGAACAATCGCTACTGGAGCGCTCACTCGTGCAGGTGCGCGAGTTCACCTACCAATTCGAAACCGCATCCGGGAATGTCATTGTCGGCGACATGCCGCATATGCCGGTCGCGCCGGATGGCCCGGCCAATAGTGTGCGAAGTGTCACGTTCGAGGTCGAACGCCCACGCTCTGAAGGGGCCCCGGAGATTACCACAATTGAAGGGCGCATTACCCAGCTGCCTGATGGCAGTGTCCTGCTTGTCGGGATCAAGATGGATGAGCGATTACGATTGGTGAACCGGGTCACCCAGGCGGTGGCCACGGCGGCCCCTATTGGGGTTCTTCTGGCTTTGTTTGGTGGCTTTTTCAGTGCCCGTTATGCCGCCGGGCGGGCCGAAGCGCTGACCCGCACCGCCGAGGCGGTCATGGCTGGCGACCTGTCTGAGCGTGCGCCGGTGATTGGTTCGGGGGACGAGTTTGACCGCCTGGCCGAGCGGCTAAATGCGATGCTGTCCAAGGTCGAAAGCCTGATGGCGGTGACCCGTCACGCTGGCGATGCGATTGCCCATGACTTGCGTTCGCCACTGTCGCGCTTGCGTAACCGGTTGGAGGCAACCCTGCGCGGGCCGATGGATGAGATCACCGCGCGCGAAACCCTGACCCAGACCGTTGACGAAGTCGACAGGGTGCTGGCCACGTTCAACGCCATCCTGCGCCTGTCGCGAGTCAATGCCGGGGCTGAAGGGCGCCTGATCCATCTCGATTTCAGCGAGCTGGCTGAGGAAATGGCCGAACTGTTCGAACCAGCCTGCGAGGAAGCCGGATTGACCTTCACCGCCGAGATCAAGTCCGGCCTGTCGGTTCATGGCGACCGCGCGCTGCTGGCACAGGCGATTGCCAACCTGCTCGATAATGCCATCAAGTACACACCGCGCGGCGGTCATATCTCGGTCACGGCGGAGCGCAATGACGAGCTGGTCGATATCTGTATTCGCGATACCGGACCGGGCATCCCGGCAGCGGATTTCGAGCGCGTGAAAGAGCGCTTTGTACGGCTGGATGAGGCGCGTACCCAGATCGGGTCTGGCCTTGGCCTGGCGCTTGCCGAGGCCGTGGCCGACCTGCACGGCGGCCACCTCGTCCTCTCGCCGGGCAGCGGCAAGCCACCCGCACCTGGCCTGCAGGTCACATTGTCCTTGCCCCGGGAGCGTTAGGTGTCGGGCCTGTTCTCCCACCCCATCCCCATCGCAACGGCGATTGAACATGCGCCATATCTGCGCCGACTGTACAACCGGCTGGGGGACGACCTTGCTGCGCTCGGCCCGGACTGTATCCGGGGGTACCCTTCTTTTTCTTTTGGT
>CBDUKI010000072.1:0-10042 GCA_965367765.1 uncultured Henriciella sp. | reverse complement strand
CCAGAGTTAACAGCTAAAGCGCTATCATTCTCGAAATAGCGATTGAATGCCAGCTTTCTGCTTTTGCTACGCTTACGTCCGCTTTTGCTCGCATAGCGGTCAGACCAATCACACCCTTATGTCCGCTCCTGACCCGAAGCGGACATTTCATGTGACCCATATGGCGTGAGTTCGCCCTGAGTGCCTAGATGTGCAGGGCGCGGCCTTCGGCGGCGAGGACGCTTTCGTGCATCATTTCTGACAGGGTCGGGTGTGGGAAGATGGTGTGGATCAGGTCTTCCTCGGTCAGTTCGCCCTGGCGCGCGATGACATAGCCCTGGATCAGTTCGGTCACTTCCGCGCCGACCATATGCGCGCCCAGCAACTCGCCGGTCTTCTCGTCGAAGACGGTCTTGATCATCCCCTCGGGCTCGCCGAGGGCAATCGCCTTGCCATTGCCGATGAAGGGAAACTTGCCAACCTTCAGCTTGCGCCCGGTTTCCTTTGCCCTGGCTTCGGTCAGGCCAACGCTGGCGACCTGTGGATGGGCATAGGTACAGCCCGGCACGTTCCACGGGTCGAACGGATGGGCACCCTCGGTCTTGCCGGCCATGGCCTCGACGCAGATGACGCCTTCATGGCTCGCCTTGTGGGCCAGCCACGGCCCGCCGGTCAGGTCACCAATCGCGTAAAGCCCCTTCACGCCGGTGCGCCCGAAGCCATCGACGACAACATGGGTCCGGTCGAGCTTGACGCCGAGCGCCTCAAGACCGAGGCCGTCGGAATTGGCGACGATGCCGATGGCGAGAATGACGCGGTCAAACTCCTGGCTCTGCGTCTTGCCAGCAATCTCGATCTCGGCGGTGACGGAGGCCTTGCCTTTTTTCAGGCCCTTGACCTGCGCGCCGGTGTGGATGGTCATGCCCTGCTTGGCGAAGGCCTTGTGGGCGAAGGCGGAAATTTCCTCATCCTCGGCCGGGAGGATACGATCCACCGCCTCGACCACCGTTACGTCACTGCCCAGTTCATTATAGAAACTCGCGAACTCAATGCCGATGGCGCCGGATCCGATGACCAACAGGCGCTTGGGGGTCACGTCTGGCACCATGGCTTCGCGATAGGTCCAGACCAGCTTGCCGTCCGGCTCCAGCCCGGCCTGGGGGATGGCGCGGGCGCGCGCGCCGGTGGCGAGCAGGACATGGCTTGCGGTATAGGTCGTGTCCTGGCCCTTGGTATCCTTGACGATCACGCTCGGGGCGGCGGCCCCTTTTTCGAGCCGGGCCGTGCCCTCGATCACGGTGATCTTGTTCTTTTTCATCAAATGCTTGACGCCACCGGACAGTTGCGCCGCCACACCGCGCGAGCGCTTGACCACACCCTCAAGGTCAAAATCGGCCTTGTCGACCTTCAACCCATAGGCCGATGCGGTCTTGGCCAGGTGCAGCACTTCGGCTGAACGCAGCAGCGCCTTGGTCGGGATACAGCCCCAGTTGAGGCAGATGCCCCCCAGGCTCTCGCGCTCGACAATCGCCGTCTTCATGCCGAGCTGGCTGGCGCGGATCGCGGCAACATAGCCGCCAGGACCAGAGCCGATGACGATCAGGTCAAACTGTTTACTCATTGTAGAGGTCTCCAAGTGCGCGCCAGATTTCGCGCTGTTCATCGGCCCGGCGTTCGGACCCCAGGAACATTTCGACGGTACAGATGGCTTCGGCATCCTCAACCGGGTCGGCCTCGGCAAATTCGGTACGGATCTCGGCGGCGCGGGTCTCGGCCTGTTGCAACAGGTCCATATCAATCGGCTGGGCCGACAGTTCGGTCAGGAAATCGTCGAGGCTGGTCACCGTGCCGCCGCAGAAATTGTCGATGCCCTGCTCATAGCCGAACGCCTCGACCATGGGCAGCAGCTGCTCCCAGCTCAACGCCAGTTGTGGCGCGGGGGCCGGCTCCTGCGCGCAGGCCGCGATCAGGGCGCCGGTTGCCAGGGTGGAGGCCAGGCGCAGTCTCACAGCAACATGCTTTCCGGGGTTTCGACATAGCGCTTGAACGCGGCGAGCCAGCGCGCGCCTTCCGCCCCGCCGATGACGCGGTGATCACAGGTCAGCGTGACCGACATCATGGTCGCCGTGGTCAGTGCGCCATCCGGGCCAACGACCGGGCGCTTCTCGCCGGTGCCAACCGACAGGATCATGCCCTCTGGCGGGTTGATGATCGAGGCGAAGGACTTGATGCCGAACATGCCGAGATTGGAGATCGAGAATGTGCCGCCGGTATATTCCTGCGGCTTCAGTTTGCGCTCGCGGGCGCGGGCGGCGAGGTCTTTCATCTCGGCAGAAATTGCGGCGAGGCCCTTGTCCTGAGCGTCACGGATGACCGGTGTGATCAGGCCACCTTCAACCGCGACGGCGACCGAAACATGCGCGCCCTTGTGATAGGCGATGCCCTTGTCGGAATAGCTGGCATTGCAGTCCGGCTCGGCCATCAGGGACAGTGCCGCCGCCTTGATCAGCAGGTCATTGACGGAAATCTTGACGCCTTCCGACGCTGCCTCATTCATGCCCTTGCGGGCCGACAGCAGCGCATCAAGCGCGATATCAACATTCAGCGGGAAGTGCGGCACCTGCATGAAGCTCTGCGTCAGGCGGCGGGCCACGGTCTTGCGCATACCGTCCAGCGGGACAAGCTCGTAACTATCGGGCGCGTAGATGCGGTCATCGAGGATTTGCGGCAGGATGAGGCCATCTGGCGAGGCCGGGGCGCTGGCGGGCGCGGCGGCGGGGCCCATGCCGGGCTGGGCCGCCTCGACATCCTTCTTGACGATGCGCCCATGCGGGCCAGAGCCACGGCCCTGCAAGGCGGCCAGGTCAATGCCTTTCAGCGCCGCAATGCGCCGGGCCAGCGGACTGGCCTTGATCCGGCTATCGCCCTTGCCCGCTGTGGGCATCGGGACCGGGGTTGAGGCCAGTGCCACGTCCGGCTGTTTGGCAGGTTTAGGTGCAGGCGCGGATGGCGTGCTTGCCGGGGCGGCTGGCTTGTCGCTCGCCTTGGCGGGCGCGGCTGGCGCTTCGGCGGCGGGCAAGCTGGCCGGGTCTTCGCCCTCCTCAGCCAGGATGGCGATCAATTGGTTGACCTTGACCCCTTCGGTGCCCGCCGGGACGAGGATCTGCGCGACCACGCCCTCGTCGACGGCTTCGACTTCCATGGTGGCCTTGTCGGTCTCGATCTCGGCAATCACGTCACCGGCTTCGACCGTGTCACCGGGTTTGACATTCCACTTGGCGAGCGTGCCTTCTTCCATGGTGGGCGAGAGGGCGGGCATGGTGATGTTGATGGGCATCGGTCTCTCCTACATCCCCTCGCAGACGGCCTTGGCGGCTTCGACAATATCGCCGGCATTGGGCAGGCTGAGCGCTTCGAGATTGCCGGCATAGGGCAGCGGAACGTCTTTCTGGGTCACGCGCATCGGCGGGGCGTCGAGATAGTCGAAAGCCAGTTCGGTGACGCCAGCTGCGATCTCGCCGCCAACCCCCATGTGACGCCAGCCCTCCTCGCAGGTGACCAGACGATTGGTCTTCTTTACGCTCTCGACAATCGTTTCAAGGTCGAGTGGACGGATTGAGCGCAGGTCAACCACTTCGGCGGAAATGCCCTGCTCTGCCAGCTTGTCGGCGGCCTGCAAGGCAAACCCGACCATGCGCGAATAGCCAACCAGTGTCACGTCGCTGCCTTCGCGGATCACAGCGGCCTTGCCGATGGGCAAGGTGTAATCCTCGATATCCGGGACCGGGAAGCTTTGCCCGTAAAGCAGCTCATGTTCCAGGAAGACGACCGGGTTCGGGTCGCGGATGGCAGACTTGAGCAGCGCCTTGGCCGAAGCCGCATCGTATGGGGCGACGACTTTCAGGCCCGGCACATGGCCATACCAGGAGGCATAGTCCTGGCTGTGCTGCGCGCCGACGCGCGAGGCCGCGCCATTCGGGCCGCGGAAGACAATCGGGCAGCCCATCTGGCCGCCTGACATGTACAGCGTCTTGGCCGCCGAGTTGATGATATGGTCAATCGCCTGCATGGCGAAGTTGAAGGTCATGAACTCGACAATCGGGCGCAAGCCACCAAAGGCCGCCCCGACGCCAAGACCGGCAAAGCCATGCTCGGTGATCGGCGTATCGACGACGCGGCGTGGACCGAACTCCTGCAACAGGTCACGGGTCACCTTGTAGGCCCCCTGATATTCAGCGACTTCCTCACCCATGACGAACACGCGCTCGTCACGGCGCATTTCCTCGGCCATGGCATCGCGCAGGGCGTCGCGCAGGGCGGTGTCGGTATAGGTCGTGCCTGTCGGCACGTCCGGATTGGTCAGGACAGGTGCTGCCGGTGCAGGGGCGGCAATGTCAGCGCCAGCATCAGGCGTGGCTGATGGCTCGGTAACCGCCGGTGCAGCGGTCTCGGTAACGGCAGGCGCAGGGGTCGCATCGACGGATGCGGCGTCCTCGCCATCTTCGGCCATGCGGGCGATCACGGTGTTGACCTTGACGCCTTCGGTGCCGGCTGGGATCAGAATGCGTGCAAGCACGCCCTCGTCGACGGCTTCGACTTCCATGGTCGCCTTGTCGGTTTCGATCTCGGCGATCACGTCACCTGCGGAGATTGCGTCGCCTTCGGCCTTCAGCCACTTGGCGAGTGTGCCCTCTTCCATGGTCGGGCTGAGCGCTGGCATGAGAATATCAACGGACATTATGCAGCCCCCTCTTCCGGCGCAACAAAGCCGACAACATTGCCCTGACCATCTTCAACATAGGCACAACGGCCAACACCGGGATAATCGGCGGGTGGCAAGGCCTCCGAGCCGCCATTTTCCAATGCCCAGGCGTAACGCTCATCGCAATCGGTGACATCTATGGTGATGGTGCCGCCACGAATGGGCGAACCATTGTCCGGCGCTGGCCCCATACGAAGCATCAGGCCAATGGTCAGCCCGTCACCCAATTGTGATCCGGCGGCCAGATGATATTGCATGTCCTCAGCCCCCGGCATCGGCGAAAACGTCCAGCCGAATAATCCGGCATAGAATGTCTTGGCAGCCTCAACATCGGCAGCGTGAATTTCAAAATGTCCGGCCATTTACGCCTCCACCGGCAGAAGGACATCGGTCCACAGTTCGGACGGATCGGGCTCCGGACTTTCCAGCGAGAAGTCGGCGGCATCCTTGACGATGGCGCGCAGCTCCTTGTCGATGGCTTTCAGCTCATCTTCTGTCGCGATCTCCTGGCTCAGGATCATCGCCTTGAGACCGTCAATCGGGTCATGATGGCTGCGAATGTCGTCAACCTCTTCCCGCTTACGGTATTTGGCCGGGTCGGACATGGAATGGCCGCGATAACGATAGGTCTTCATTTCGAGGATGTACGGTCCCTTGCCGGACCGGGCGTATTTGACCGCCTTTTCAGCGGCTTTCTTGACCGCGTAGACATCCATACCGTCAACCTCTTCACCCTCGATCTCGAAGCTGATGCCGCGTTTGAACAGCTCGGTTTCGGAGGCATGGCGCTCGACGCTGGTGCCCATGGCGTACATGTTGTTCTCGATCACGTAGACAACTGGCAAATCCCAGAGCGATGCCATGTTGAAGGCCTCGTAGACCTGGCCCTGATTGGCTGCACCATCGCCGAAATAGGCAACGCACACATTGTCCGTGCCTTTATACTTGTTGGCGAAGGCAAGCCCGGTGCCGAGCGGCACCTGGGCGCCGACAATGCCGTGGCCGCCAAAGAAGTTCTTCTCGCGGCTGAACATGTGCATCGAGCCGCCCTTGCCGCGCGAATAGCCACCCTCGCGTCCGGTCAGTTCGGCCATGACGCCGCGCGGGTCCATGTCACAAGCCAGCATGTGGCCATGATCGCGGTACCCCGTGATGATCTGGTCGCCCTCCTTCAGACAGGCCTGAACCCCGGTCACAACCGCTTCCTGCCCGATATAGAGGTGACAGAACCCGGCAATGTGACCCATGCCATAAAGCTGCCCGGCGCGCTCCTCAAAGCGGCGGATCAACAGCATGTCCTTGTAAAATTTGAGCGCTTCCTCGCGCTTCAGCTTGGGCGTTGACCGCCGTTTGCTTGTGGCTGCCTTGGCCATATCTGCTCCCTGCCTGTTTGTCGTCTAGATACAGGGTGAGGTGACGTAACGTCGAGTCCTATCAAGCATGCTA
Organism: uncultured Henriciella sp.; assembly: GCA_965367765.1. Lineage (GTDB taxonomy): Bacteria > Pseudomonadota > Alphaproteobacteria > Caulobacterales > Hyphomonadaceae > Henriciella. Next base: position 3,855 of record CBDUKI010000072.1, on the reverse strand, counting down.
ATTTGCAGAGCTTTCACGACGATCTATCATAATAAGCTCATCAGGATAAGCAAAACCAAGCTCTTGTCGGGCTAAAGCCTCGACCAGATCGAGGTCTACCTGGCCTGGCATCAGCCGAGCTATGTCTTTTCGCAGTGCAGCATTTTCGGCTTGTAACGTTTTCAGCACGGCTTTTTTATCCGCCAGGCGCGCCTGCATGTCGGTCCATTTGCCGAGCCCCTGCTCACCGGCAAAGGCATGATATGCGAAATAGGCAGTTGCCAGAGCCATGGCACCTGCCGCCCATTTTGACGTCATCTTCAACCTGCTCCTTGCCGCAAGACAATCACCGTAACACGGTAAACATCCGCTTAAGCAAAGTGCCCAGCCCCGCCCAGCCAAATCAGCCAGGCGGGTGGGAGGATCAGGCGTTGATCAGGGCGCGACCGGCATAGAGCGCGGCCGGGCCCAGCTCTTCTTCGATACGGATCAGCTGGTTGTACTTGGCCAGGCGGTCAGAGCGGGCCAACGAGCCGGTCTTGATCTGCCCGCAATTCACGGCGACGGCGAGATCAGCAATGGTGGCATCCTCGGTCTCGCCAGAACGATGAGACATGACAGATGTGTAGGCGTGGCGGTGGGCCAGTTCGACGGCGTCGAGTGTCTCGGACAATGTGCCGATCTGGTTGACCTTGACCAGGATGGAATTGGCCGCGCCGCGCTGCAGCCCCATGGACAGGCGCTCAGGGTTAGTGACGAACAGGTCATCGCCAACCAGTTGGCAGCGGTCGCCGATCATTTCGGTGAGAATGCCCCAGCCTTCCCAGTCATCCTCGGCCATGCCGTCTTCGATGGAAACGATCGGATAGGCATTGACGAGATCGGCGAGATAATTGGCCATGCCAGCGGCATCGAGCGTCTTGTCTTCACCGGCCAGAACGTATTTGCCGCCCTTGTAGAACTCGGTCGAAGCCGCATCGAGCGCGAGCGCGACGTCTTCGCCAGGCTGGTAGCCCGCCGCTTCGATGGATTTCATGATGAAGTCCAGCGCCTCACGGGTCGAGGCGAGGTTCGGTGCGAAGCCACCCTCATCGCCAACACCGGTATTGTGGCCGGCATCCTTGAGCGTCTTCTTCAGCGTGTGGAAGACCTCCGAGCCAATGCGCACAGCGTCCGCGATGGAATCGGCATTGACCGGCATGATCATGAATTCCTGGATGTCGATCGGATTGTCGGCATGCTCACCGCCATTGATGATGTTCATCATCGGGGTTGGCAGGATGCGGGCATTGGTGCCGCCGACATAGCGGTAGAGTGGCAAGCCGCAGCTTTCCGCGGCTGCCTTGGCGGTCGCCATGGAAACGCCGAGAATGGCATTAGCGCCGAGGCGGGACTTGTTCTCGGTTCCGTCCAGCTCGATCATCAGGCCATCGACCATGCGCTGTTCCGTGGCGTCGAGGCCTTCCAGCTCATTGGCAATCTCGCCATTGACCGCATCGACCGCATCGAGCACGCCCTTGCCCTTGAAGGCTTCGCCGCCGTCGCGCAGCTCGTGGGCTTCATGCACGCCGGTCGAGGCCCCTGATGGCACGGCCGCGCGGCCGAACGAGCCGTCTTCCAGCGTGACATCAACCTCAACCGTGGGATTGCCCCGGCTGTCGATGATCTGGCGGGCGTGAATGTCGATGATCTCACTCATGGCGGTGATCCTTGTCTCGCTCAATTTGCTTTGCGGCAGGCGTTACTGTGCTACGCGCCCAAGAGCAAGAGGGCGCAAGCGCCCGGCCCCTTGGCGGGCGGGTCATTTTCCTGCCGCATTGGCCGATAATTCTGCCCGGCATGGTGTTCCGTCTTGTCCCTGCCCTGCTCGCCAGCCTGTCGGCCCTGTGGCTGGTCCAGGGGGCTGCGGCCACACCAGCCGCCGACATGATGGGCCGCGACCTGCTGGACGCCGCGCTGAACGCGCGCAGCTCTGCTGGGGACGTGGTGCGCAACGACCGCTACATGGTGGTGATTGATTTCCGCCTGCATTCCTCCGTGCCACGCTTCTACCTGGTTGACCTGTCGGATGAGACGGCGCTGGCTTTCCTGACGGCGCACGGGCGCGGCTCCGATCCAGACCATGACGGCATGGCCGACCGGTTCTCCAATACCAATAATTCCAAGATGACCTCGCTGGGCCGCTTCGTCACAGGCGAGACCTATTATGGCCGACATGGCCTGTCGCTACGCATGCGTGGCCTCGACCCGAGCAATAACAATGCCGAAGCCCGCGCCATTGTCATCCACGGCGCAGCCTATGTCTCGCCAGACCGCGCCGTGCTTGGGCGCAGCTGGGGCTGCCCTGCGCTGGAGACACAAGTGGCGCTGAAACTGATCCCACAAATCGCCAATGGCGTCTTCGTCTACGCAGTCGGCACACAGGCCGGGGCGAGCTAGACTTCGACCAGCAGGGTTTCCAGCCCGCGAAAGAAAGGCAAGGCCCGCCAGGTCAGGTTCTGTTCGGCCAGGCGCATGTTCGGATAGCGCACGAACAGGCGGGCAAAGACGCGCTTGGCCTCAAGCCGGGCCAGCGGCGCGCCGATACAGATATGGGCCCCGCCGCCAAAGGCGACATGCGGGACTTTCTCGCGTGTGATGTTGAACCGGTCCGGCTCGTCAAATACGGCGCCATCGCGGTTGGCCGCGTGCAGCGAGGTCCAGACCGAATGATGGTGCTTCATCGGGCAGCCCGCCAGTTCGCGATCTTCGGAGACCACCCGTGAGGTCACTGCAACCGGCGATTCATAGCGCAGGATTTCTTCGACCGTCGCTGAAGCCAGGTCCGGGTCGGCCTTCAGCTTGGCCAGTTCCTCGGGATGGTTGAGCAGCAGCCAGACGCCATTGCCGATCAGGTCTGTTGTGGTCAGGTTGCCGCCAACCAGCAGCGCCTGCAGGTTGACCCGCAATTCCTCATCCGAAATGTCAGCCCCGCCGGCCTGAACCGCGACCATGTCACTGATCAAATCATCGCGCGGGGTCTTGCGACGCGACGCCATGGCCTCGGTGAAATAGGCGTTGAGCTGTTCGGACCCCCATTCCATTGTCCTGGTCTCTTCGGGCGTGCGCACCGGATTGAGCGACAGGATCACCCCTTCGGACCATTCACGAAACTCCCCGACACGATTGGCCTCGACGCCGAGAATGCGTGCAATCACCAGAATCGGGATTGGAATGGCGATCCGGTCTATAAGGTCGAACGGGTCGGTGTCTGGCGCGCCATCAATAACCTCATCGACAATCGCCTCCAGCTCGTCCTTCATCGCGTTGATGCGGGCATAGAAGGCCTTGACCAATGGCAGGCGGACACGCGAATGGTCCGGCTCGTCGAGGAACAGAATGCTGGATATACCATCATCGTCTTCGTCGCGATCATCAATCAGGCGGCGCGCAATCGAGCCTTCCTCGGCATGTTCAGGGTGGCGCAACATGGTGCGGTCATTCACGGTCGAGCGGACATCCTCATAACGCGTCAACATCCACGCCTTGACCATGTCATCACGAAAGACCGGACAGGTCTCGCGCAGGTTGCGCAGCTTCGGGTGGGGGTCGATGCGCGCTTCCGGGTCAAAGGCCGAAACCTCGAGAATGGATTGGACCTTCTGTTCGCTCATCTTTGTTTCCTCCACCGGGAAGTCTGCGCCGCAATCGGGCGCAGGTAAATCCTGCCGCAAGGTGAGCTACTGGCCGATCTTGTCCAGCATGGAACCGATCTGGCGGCCAAGCCCGGCTGCGAGATTCTCGGGACCGGGCGATCGCAACGCAGCGACGGCCGCTTCACCCACCACGTCAGCCTGGGTAGCGTCCGCGTCGCGGCCCCGCTGGCCGCCCGGGGCG
>CBDUKI010000071.1:0-10065 GCA_965367765.1 uncultured Henriciella sp. | reverse complement strand
GAATTCAGACAAGATCGTGCTGCGCATGCAGGGGGCCAAACAGGTCACCGAAGATGATCGCAGCGCCATGATCCGCACCTTTGTGCGTGACACCAAGGCCCTGGCGGAGGCTGCGGGACTGCCCGAGCCGAAAATCTACATCATGGACACGCCCCAGCCCAATGCCTTTGCGACCGGGCGCAACCCACGCCATGCTGCCCTGGCCGCGACGACGGGGCTGCTGTCGATGCTGACGCGTGAGGAAACGGCCGGCGTCATGGCCCATGAACTGGCTCACGTGCAGAACCGTGACACGCTGACCATGACGGTGACCGCCACACTGGCCGGTGCGATTGGTATGCTGGCCAGTTTCGCGATGTTTTTCGGGCGCGGCCGCAACAATCCGCTGGTCAACCTGGCAATCATGATTTTCGCCCCTATGGCGGCGGGCCTGGTCCAGATGGCAATCAGCCGCTCTCGCGAATATGAGGCCGACCGGCGCGGCGCTGAAATTTGCGGCAATCCCTACTGGCTGGCCTCGGCGCTGGCCAAGATTGACAGGGGCGCGCGCGCCACAGTCAACCGCCGGGCCGAGGATAATCCGGCCATGGCGCACCTGTACATCATGAACCCGCTGGCCGGGCGACGCGGCGACAAGCTGTTCTCGACCCACCCGGCCACGCAAAACCGCATCGAAGCGCTGCACAAGCTTGCCGCTGAAATGGGCGTGGCGGCACCAGCCGAGGCCCAGCAGCGACGTGCTGCCGGTCCTTGGGGGTGAGTGGGCAGATGAGCGGTGCCCATTCGCGTCTGGCGGCTGCCGAACTGCTGGTCCTGACGCTTGATGAAAAACGCACGCTGGATGATGCCCTGGCCAATAGCGAGGCGTTTGAACGCCTGAGCGGAGCAGACCGCGGCTTTGCCCGGGCCATGGCGAGCGCCGTGCTGCGCCATCTTGGTCGGCTTGATATTGGCCTTGCACCATTCCTGGAACGCCCGCTCGACACAGCAACGCCGCCCGCGCGGGCCTTGTTGCGTGTCGGCGCGGCCCAGGCCTGGCTGCTTGAGACGCCGGATCATGCTGTCGTTGGAGAAACCGTGGCGGCGGCCAAGATCTGGCCGCGCGCGCGCCGGGCTGCCGGGTTCCTGAACGCGGTTCTGCGCAAGGTGGTTGCGGACCGTAGCGGCTTTGACAAGGCCCCGGTTGAGGCGGTCTGGCCGGACTGGTTGCGAACCGACATGGCGGCAGGTCTCGGCGTGCGCCAGGCCTTGTCGCTGGCCGAAGCCCAATTGTCCCAGCCTGCCTTGCACCTGACACCGAAAGATGGCGATGCCGAAGCCCTGGCCGCGCGCCTTGGTGGAACGGTGATCGCGGGCACCAGCGTCTGCCTGGAACAGGGTAATATTGAAACGCTTGCGGGGTTTGAGACCGGCGATTGGTGGGTTCAGGATGCCGCCGCCGCCGTGCCAGCCCGGCTCCTTGGCGCACAGGCAGGTGAGCAGGTGCTGGATATCTGCGCGGCGCCGGGCGGCAAGACCATGCAGCTTGCTGCCAGCGGCGCCGATGTCACGGCGATTGATCGCTCGCGCGCGCGTCTGCAGCGTTTGAAGGCCAATCTTGCCCGTACCGGCTTTGACACGGTCAAGGTGGTGGAAGCCGATGCCACGGCCTGGACACCGCCCGCCCCGGTCGACCGTATCCTGCTGGACGCGCCCTGTTCGGCGCTTGGTACGCTGCGTCGCCATCCCGAAGGCGCGTGGATCAAGTCGCGTGAAGACATTGCGCGTTTCCCGGCCTTCCAGGAACGCTTGCTGCGGGCCAGTGCCGCCATGCTGAAACCCGGCGGCACCCTGGTTTACTGCGTCTGTTCCCCGCTGCCGCGTGAAGGCATTGGCGTTATCCGCAAGGCTTTGGACGGGGCAGGCCTTGTGCGCGATCCGGTGCGCGCTGAAGAGGTGCCTGGTTTCGAGGCGGCGCTCACCCCGGACGGTGACTTGTTGACCTTGCCGGGCCGCGACATTTCGCATGATGCCTTCTTCATTTCCAGGCTGAAACGCCAGCCGGGATAAAGCGTTGAAACACAATTGGTTAACCCTGCCACAAACTTGCCGCGCTGGGTTCATATAGAGTTCACTGAGACTATGCAGACTTGGCAGGGTCAATTTGTGCAAAGGAGCACCTAAAATGGGTATACAGGTTCCAGCCGTTATGGCTTCAGGAAAAATCGTGGGCGGCGCAATTGCTGCTGCTGTTCTGGCCATGTCGACCACGGCATGCACCAACAATCTCGGCGCGAACCAGCGTACGGTTTCCAGCGTCGGCTATGCCAGCACTGTGCTGCAGGGAACGATCCAGGCCGCAACACCCGTCACGATCAGGAAGGATAACTCCCTTCTCGGTGCGGGCGTTGGCGCGGTTCTCGGCGGCCTTGCCGGGTCAGAGCTTGGCGGCGGTGACAAGGCCAACACGGCTGGTGGTATCGCTGGTGCGGTCGTCGGCGGCATGGTCGGCAATGAAGCTGGCAAGTCGCTTGGCCAGCGCAATGGTTATTCCTACATCGTTGCCTTTGACAGTGGTGATGTGAAGGAAATCGTTCTGGCCGGTGATGCGGCCTATGCGCCAGGCACCCGGGTGAACGTCGTGTTCGCCGAAGACGGTGTGACACTTTATCCGGTTCAGGCGCCGCTTTACCGCTAAGCCCGTACACACCCTGACGATTGCTACCGCCAGCCTTGTGCTGGCGGTAGTTTCGCATTAGGCGTCAATTATGTCCGATGTGTTGATTTCCCCCTCGATTCTGTCCGCCGATTTTGCCGAATTGGGCTTGGAAATACGCCGAATCGACGAGGCCGGGGCTGACATGATCCATGTCGATGTCATGGATGGGCATTTCGTCCCGAATCTGACATTTGGCCCGCCCGTAATCGAGAAGTTACGTCCGCATAGTGACAAGCCGTTCGATGTGCATCTGATGATCTCGCCGGTCGACCCCTATATCGACGCCTTCGCCAAGGCGGGTGCCGACATACTGACCGTACACCCCGAAGCCGGCCCGCACATTCACCGCACTTTGCAGGCCATACGTGCCGCGGGCATGAAAGCTGGCATCGCGCTGAATCCTGGTACGCCTGCGGAAGTCGTCGACCCGGTGATCGATGATATCGACCTGATCCTCGTCATGTCGGTCAATCCCGGCTTTGGCGGGCAGAGCTTCATCGAGAGCCAGCTCCACAAGATTGAACAGTTGCGCAAGAAGATCGATGCATCCGGCCGGGAGATCATCCTGGAAGTTGATGGCGGCGTGAACAAGCAGACGGCGCCACGTGTCATCGCGGCTGGCGTGACTGCCATTGTTGCCGGTTCGGCTGCTTTCCGGGGTGGCCCGGACCATTATGCGGCGAATATAGCTGCCTTGCGCCCGGGTGGGCATGAGTGAGCAAGGGGCGACGCGATGAGCGAAGCAACTGGACAGGAAAAGACACGCCAGCGCCGCAGCCCGGACGAAGACGCCGCCCTGTGGGACCGCTTCCGTGGCAAACCTGGGGAAGACGCCAAGGCGTCGGCGATTCACCGCATGAAGATTGCTGGCTCGGCTCCTGACGGGTTCGGCTTGCATATGCGGGCGATCATTCCGCCCGATGAGCTGCGCGGGGAGATGCTGTTACAGGGCATCTGGCGCATCGGCATGGACCGGCTGGTCGTGCAGGATGGCGTCGCGCCCTGGTCTCAGACCTTGCCCAGCCGTCATTTCGCCGATCGCTTGCACCGCTTTGACTGGCTCGCCGACCTGTTCACACAGGAGGAAGCTGGCGGCGACCGGGCGCGCTTCCTGGTCGATGACTGGATCGAGAATTTTGGCCGGTTTGACGGCTTTTCCTGGCGCCTGCACTGCACGGCAGACCGGGCGTGGAACTGGATGCGGTGTGGCGCGGCCCTGTTTGAACACGGTGACGAAGACGCTTGCCAGTCCCGGATCGAGGCGCTTAGTCGGCAGGTGCGCCATGTCCTGTCTCTGGTTGACACGGACGCGGAACCGAATGGTAGCTGGCGCGGCAGTGTCCTGGGCGTCGCCTATGCCATCTGTCTGGGGCGCGGCAAGGGGCTCGAAGAGGCTGAAATGCGCCTTGAAGCGGCCTGCACCGCCCAATTCTTTCCCGATGGTGGCCATGTCAGCCGTTCGCCCGCACGGGCAGCCCGTTGCCTGGCAGACCTGATTGCGCTGGAAGACCTGCTCAGCCGTTCTGACCGCGCGGTGCCGGAATTCCTGAGCCGCTGGATCAGCCGTGTCGGGGGCATGGTGGCTTTCTTCAAGGCTGCGGATGGCGGCCTGGCCCCATTCAATGACGGCGATGAACGCTGGCCCGAAGCAATTGAAGCGGTGCTGGACCATCTGCCGACGCCGCCACGGCGCTTCTCGGTGGCCCCCAAGTCCGGCTTCCACAAGCTGGAAAAGCGCGGCACCTGGCTGGTGCTGGATGCCGGGTCTGCGCCGGAACCGCCCCATGGCGACCGGGCCCATGCCGGGGCGCTTGGCTTTGAATTGCACGATGGCGCGGCGCGCCTGGTCACGTCCTGTGCCTGCAGCCCGGAAGTCGATCTTGATTTCCAGGCCGCTGTGCGTCGCACAAGTGCCCATTCGACGATGATCCTTGAGGATGAGGATTCCTGCCGTTTCGTCACCAATGAGGAATCGCGCCTGCTTTATCCCGAAGGCCCGGAAGGGATCGCTGCCAAGCGCCTGGAGGAGGCCGACGAGATCTGGCTGGATGCCCAGCATGGTGGCTACAAGCACCATTATGGCCTGCTGCATCGCAGGCGCCTGTTTCTGGCCGGCGATGGTGGCCGCCTGACGGGTGAAGATTCGCTCGCCCGACCGGTTTCGGCCGGTCAGGCCGAAGATGACAAGCCGATCTCCTATGCGATCCGCTTTCATCTTCATCCAACAGTCACAGCAATGATGTCGGGGGACGCAATCATTCTGAACAGTGAACTTGGCGTGAAATGGCGCTTCAAGACCAGCCATGCCCGCGCGCGGCTGGAGCCGACCATCTATCTCGGACGCGGTGTGGTCGAACGCAGCGAACAGATTGTCCTGTCAGGGCAGGCCAATCCGGATAGTGATGGCTCAGCGCCGCCCAATTGTGTCCGCTGGGCTTTTCTGAAGGTTGGCGTGGCATGACCCCGCAGGGCGAAGCGCGCCGCGCTATGGCGCTGACGCTCGGATTTGATGTGCTGGCCGCAGGCGTGGCCATGGCCGCAGCTGTCACCATTCGCTGGATGGAGACTGAAGGAGCGCCCGTCAATGCCCTGACGACGGGTGCTGTGGCCGCCGTTGTGTTTGCCATGGCCGCCTTGTTCTCCTTCTACACGCTGCGGGTGCATCAGCAGGTCTGGCGTCACTCAGGATGGCCGGATGTGATCCGTATCATGCAGGCGGTTGGCCTGACCGTGCTGATGTTCGTGCCGGTCGTGTTTATCTGGAACCGGCTGGTGGGTTTCCCGCGGTCCAGCCTGTTCTTAGCCCTCGTCATCTGGGTCACGCTGATCCTGGTCGGGCGGATGGTTGCGCTGACCCGCTCGACACGGCGGCCATTCCAGATGTTCACGCCAGTGCGCAAGGATGCCCCGATCGCCGTCCTGATCTCCAATGTCGCGCATGCCGCCGATGTCCTGCGCGATATGCGTTCGGTCAAAGGCGGCGCACCGGTACGCATTCTCGGCATGCTGGAGATTGACGGCGTCGAGACCGGGCGGGCCATTCGCGGTGTCCCGGTCATGGGCGGACTGAACGATTTGTCGAAGATCCTCGACTTGCTTCACGTGCGCTATGGCCGCATGCCCTGGGTTGCGGTGGCCGGGGATGTGCGCGCCCGCGCCAAGATGAGCCAGGTCCTCGAGGTGGCTGCCGGTCAGGGCGCCGAAGTCATGGCGCTTGGCGTCGGCAGCGAAGGCTTGCATCTGCAGCCGGTTCGTCCGGCTGACCTATTGGCCCGCCCAGTCCGACGCCTGCGCGCTGAACCGGTCGAGGCGCTGCTGCACGGCAAGCGCGTGTTCATGACCGGGGCAGGTGGTACCATCGGCTCGGAACTGTCGCGCCAGTGCGCGGCGATGGGCGTGTCCCAGCTTACCTTGTTCGACGCTTCCGAATACAATCTCTACGCCATCGATCTGGCGCTGCGGGAAAAGTATCCGGATCTTGATATTCTGACCCAGCTTGGTGATGTACGTGACCCGGTGCGCCTGGAGCAGATCATGGCCCGGGCGAAACCTGACATTGTTATCCACGCGGCGGCCCTCAAACATGTGCCATTGATGGAGATGAATGCCTGCGAGGCGATCCTGACCAATGTTGGCGGGGCGGTGAACACGTTTGCCGCAGCCGAAAAACTTGGGGTTGAACGTGTTGTCTTCATATCGACCGACAAGGCGGTCGATCCTGACAATGTCATGGGCGCAACCAAGCGCCTGGCCGAACTGGCGCTGGCCTATCATGCTGCGGGCACTGATGTTGCTGTTTCCATGGTCCGGTTCGGCAATGTGCTCGGTTCGTCCGGCTCTGTGATCCCGCTTTTTGAACGCCAGATCGCAGCGGGTGGCCCGGTGACCCTGACCGATGAACGCGTCTCGCGCTATTTCATGACGGTCGAGGAGGCCAGCTCGCTTGTCCTGCAGGGCGCAGCCAATAACGGCCACCCCGGCGATGCTTCGCTCTATGTGCTCGATATGGGTGAGCCGATCCTTATTCGGGCGCTCGCCGATGCAATGATCCGCATGAAGGGCATGGTGCCAGACCAGGATATCGAGGTGAAGACCATGGGCCTGCGTCCCGGCGAAAAGCTTCACGAAGCCCTGATCTATGATGATGAACGCCTGCTTGAAACCGGCGTCTCCGGTTTGCGCAAGGTGACGCCCGAGACCCGCCGGGCAAAGCCAGACGGGTTTGATGGGCGCCTGACAGCCCTGCTCAAGGCAGCCGCCGAGCGCAATCGAAAAGATGCGCTCGACCTGCTGTCGCAAATGGTTCCGGAATACCAGCCGCCCGGAGACGACTGATCGGTCGCACACGGAGCGGTTGACGCGGCGCGGACTCGTGATAGGCGCGTGGCAAATGCTGTGTTCACGCCCTGCGCAAAGACCTGGAGACTGGCTGCCATGACCCAATCAACCCAAATTCGCCGTGCCCTGATTTCTGTATCCGACAAGGAGGGCCTGGTTGATCGCGCCAGGGCGCTGGTCGCGCACGGGGTTGAGCTGGTGTCCACTGGCGGTACATCCAAGGCCCTGAAAGCTGCTGGCCTGGACGTCAAAGACGTGGCCGACCTGACCGGTTATCCGGAAATGATGGATGGCCGCGTCAAGACCCTGCATCCGGCCGTGCATGGCGGTCTGCTCTACCTGCGCGACAATGACAGCCACATTGCTGATGCCGAGCGTCATGGCATCCAGGCCATCGACCTTGTTTATATCAATCTCTACCCGTTCGAGGCGACGGTGAAATCAGGGGCCGATTTTGAAACCTGTATCGAGAATATCGATATTGGCGGACCGGCCATGCTGCGCGCCGCCGCCAAGAATGGCGATTTTGTCTCGGTCTGTACGGATGGGGGCGACCTTGACCGCGTGCTGGCCGAAATGGCTGAGACGGGCGGCAGCATTCGCCGCACAACCTCGCGTGCACTGGCGGCCAAGACCTATGCCCGCACGGCGGCCTACGATGCCGCGATTTCCAGCTGGTATGCACGCCAGCTGGACGACAAGGCCCCGGACTGGACGGCCTTTGGCGGCAAGCTGAATGAGGCCCTGCGCTATGGTGAGAACCCGCACCAAAGCGCGGCCTTTTATGTCACTGGTGAAGACCGTCCGGGCGTCGCAACGGCCCGTCAGGTTCAAGGTAAGGCGCTGTCCTACAACAATATCAATGATACCGATGCGGCCTATGAGCTGATCGGTGAGCTGGGTGATGAACAGCCCGCCGTCGCGATTATCAAACATGCCAATCCGTGCGGGGTTGCCGTCGGCACGAACATCATTGACGCTTATCGCGAGGCGCTGGCCTGTGACAGCACGTCGGCTTTTGGTGGCATTGTCGCGCTCAACCGTCCGCTGGACGAGGCGACGGCCGCCGAGATCAGCCAGATCTTTACCGAGGTCGTGATCGCACCGGGCGCTGATGAAGCCGCCATCGAAGTGTTCAAGAAGAAGAAGAACCTGCGCTTGCTGCTGACTGACGGCCTGCCGGATCCGGCGGCCTCGGGCACATTCGTCAAGTCCGTGGCCGGTGGCCTGCTGGTCCAGGATCGGGATTTTGGCCGGATCAACAAGGATGACCTGAAAGTGGTGACGAAAATCGCCCCCACAGAGGCACAGATGGAAGACCTGCTATTCGCCTGGCGCGTCGCCAAGCACGTCAAGTCAAACACCATTGTCTACGCCAGGGATGGTGCAACGGTTGGCATTGGGGCCGGGCAGATGAGCCGGATCGACAGCGCCCGCATCGCGGCGCGCAAGGCCGAAGATGCGAAAGAGAAGGAAGGTTTTGCCGAACGTCGCACCAAGGGCTGCGTGGCCGCATCCGACGCCTTCTTCCCATTCCCGGATGGCATGCTGGCAGCCGCCAGTGCTGGGGCGAGCGCAGTGATCCAGCCGGGCGGATCGATCCGTGATGATGAAGTGATCGCCGCGGCTGACGAGGCGGGCCTTGCCATGGTGTTGACGGGCATGCGTCACTTCCGGCACTAGTCAGGCATGACCGCCACGCAACAATCCTTCGATGACCATGGCCAGCACTGGCTGGATATACGGGTCTATTACGAAGACACCGATTTTACCGGCATGGTCTACCACGCCAATTACCTTCGCTTTTTCGAGCGTGGGCGATCGGACTTCATGCGCGATGCCGGGGTCAGTCACCAGCATTTGCTGGCGCGTGAAGACCCGGCGGCGTTTACGCTGACCAATGTGAATGTTGACTACAGAAAAGCCGCACGGGTCGATGACCTGTTGACCGTCCGCACCCGCTGCCTGGGCGTAAAGGGCGTGCGCATGACTTTTCAGCAGACCTGCCTGCGCGGCGAGGAGGTGATTGCCGAGGGCCTGATCACGGCGGTGATGATCCATGCTGACGGGCGCCCGCGCCGCCCGGTCAGGGAAGTGCTGGAGCGCCTGGAGCCGTATATCTACAAGGGCGCGGCGGGCTAAAGTGTCGGGCAGGTGCCCGTTTCGCTCAGGCCTTGGCCGATATCTTCCAGATACTCGCCGACATCGTCGAATTGCTGGCGTGTCAGGCCCTCAAGCTCACCATTGTCGATGCGTCCAAAAACGGCCCGTGCTTCCTGCTGGACATCCGCACTGCCATCGCCGCGCGCGTCCAGAAGCGCTGTGAGCGAGGTCTGGTGGATCGCCAGCAGGGTTTCGGACGTCGCCACATTGGAGGCATAGCAGTCACAGAACGTCTCGATACTGTCGAGGCGGGAGTCGCGGATGAACTGGTCAAAGAATTCCGCATCATCCCCAAACGTGGTCGTACAGTTTTGGGCCAGTGTCTCTTCGGCGCTCGGCGTGCTGCCACAAGCGCTCAACAACAAGGTTCCAGCCAGGCCTGCCAATATCAATCGCATGTCTTACTCCCGTTTCACGTTCCCCGAAGTTTCAGGATTTTGTGCGATGAAGCAAGTGCCGCGCGATCTGGTTTGTCGTGCCGTTCGGCGTTAAGGGAGCGCTATGAGACTGCCACCGCGCCCCGACCTGACCTGGAAACCAGACGGAACGCCCGTCGATACACGCGTCGATGATGTCTATTTTTCGGTTGAGGATGGCCTTGCTGAAACCCGCTCAGTGTTCCTGGATGGCTGTGGGCTGCCGGGCGGCTGGGCGGGGCGCGCGCAATTCACCGTCGCTGAGCTTGGCTTTGGCACGGGTCTGAACTTCCTCGCCCTTTGGCAGCTGTGGCAGGCCCATCGCGAGCCAGGGGCCTGGCTGCACTTTGTCAGTTTTGAGGGCTATCTTCTGGACCGTGAAGATGCGGCGCGCGCCCTGGCGCAATGGCCGGAACTGGCCCCGCTGGCCGCGCGCCTTGTCGCCGCCTG
>CBDUKI010000070.1:0-10173 GCA_965367765.1 uncultured Henriciella sp. | reverse complement strand
ATCCGCACGATCCGACACTCATCGAAACGGTGCGAGGTGTCGGCTACCGAGCGGTGCGCTGATGACCCGGAGCTTCCGGGCCAGGCTCACCACAACGATCATCGTGCTGGTCGTCGTCACGGCCGGTTCGCTGTCGGCAGGGGCCTTCTTCCTCGTCCGCAATTCGCTGCGCGGTCAACTCGTGGACGAGGCGCTGACACGCGCCGAGTTCAACCTGGTCCAGCTCGCCGAGGCGCAGTTTCAGCGACGCCAGGTGAAGCGCATAGAGCGATGAGGCACAGGCCGCATCTAGCGAGAACGCAGTTCCCTTGATGCCCAGGGCATCGGCCACAAACCGAGCAGGTGCCCCGGAATTGAAGGCATTCCGTAAGTCGCCCTCAAACGCGCCGGTCTGCGCATACGCGCCTGCCAGGCGGATTTTCCCGCGCGTTGGATAGGACAGGTTTGCGAGGATGAGGCCCGTGCGTTTCGGCTTCGCCCACAGCCCCCCAGCTTCCCGGACGGCCTCTCGCGCCGCCTGCAGCGTCCAGGTAAAGACCGGGTCCAGCGTTTCAAGCGCCAAGTCTGGAAACTCGCCCTGCAAGGCTTCCAGGCATGGCCCGAAGCCATCAATCGCCCCGCCGCGAAAGCCGCCTGCCAAGGCTTCGTCCGGCGTCATCTCCAGATCGAGATGGGTCATCGGACGTGTCAGGTCGCGGCGATGGATCACCGCATCCCAAAGGGCTTGCGGCGAAAGGGCGCCAGGCAATACGCACCCGCGCCCGGTAATCGCGATCGCCGGTTGCGCCTGGCTCATTGCCCTGCCTCCCACGGGTCACCAACCAGAATTTCAACCGGCGTGTCACCGCCGCCAAGCATGACGTCAGCAAACAGCTTGGCCCCGGCCTGACGCCCAATCAGTTGAATGCCGCGTGCCTTGAATTGCCGCGCCAGGGCCTCGTCAACCATGCCGCCTTCCCACGGCCCCCAATTGAAGGCACACACGCGCGTGCTCGGCTGTCCGGCCTTCAGCTGCCGCGCCCAATTGTTGAGGGCAGTATTGGCCATGGCATAGTCGGCTTGCCCGACATTCCCAAACCGCGCTGCAGCAGACGAGAAGAGGCCAACATGGCTGAGCTGCGCAGGGTCGAGGACGTCCAGAAGGGTCTGCAGGCCGGTAAGTTTAGGTGTGAATACCACCTCCACGTCGCGGCGCGTCTTCTGATCCAGCCGCCGATCCGAAACCACACCAGCGCCATGCACAAGGCCATCAATCTTGAGGTCCTGACGATCAATCCATCGCATCAGTTCGTCTACGGATTGGCGATTAGACACATCACAAACAACGTAGTCACCCGAGCCACCTGCCTGTTTAAGCGAAGACAAGGTGCGAGCAATTTCGTCTGAAGCCAGCAAGTGATTGGCTTGCTTGCTGATGGCCTTGGGCGTGACTGCGTGTCCACGCTCGCGATGCGCATCAACCAGGGATCGTCTGAGGTCCAGCACATTCCTGGTCCGCTCAATACCTTCCGGCCAGTCTACGGGTTGCGTCCGCCCCAATAGAACGAAATGGCCGCCTGTTCGGCGCGCCAGTTCAACCACGCAATCAGCGGTCACGCCGCGCGCGCCGCCCGTCACCAACCAGGTTTTCGGGCTGACAGAGCCAACGCGGCCAGCCGAATCCAGGTCGCCCAGCACAGGTCGCACCAGGCGTTTTCCATCCCAGGCAAACTCCGCGCCCTGCCCCATGTCCAGTGACAGGATGGCGCGCGCCATCGCCTTTGCCCCGCCTGCCTGCATGGTCAGGCTGGCCAGCGTCATGTCAGGCCATTCTCGAGCTGCGGTCTTGGCCAGGCCGGACAGGCCGATTGAGAGCTTGGTGCGCCCGGGCTTTGGCTTGGACAAGACGTCGAGCAGGATGGCTTGGCCTACGCTATCGGCCCGCGCGGCCCGCAGGGCCTGTATGGCCGACCAGGCGGATTCGGCAGGTTCGCCCGTCTCAGGCCCCAGCAAGATCACGCTGCCCACTCTCTCGCCCGCTTTGGCGCAGGCGCGCGCATCCACCCCTTCAGCAACAAGCGCCTCAACCAGCTTCTGGGCCAGTTTCTCATCCGGCCCAATCACGCTGACTGGTGTGTGCAGATCCATCCGCCCGGCCTTGGCGGGCTGCCAGGAAACGACATGGGCCAGCACACGCTTGTCGGCGTCAGGCTGGGTGATGTCGTTCGCATGGGGGCGTTGCGGCGCGCGCGAGGGCGCGTCACCCCCTATTGAAAAAAATCGGCGATCTTTCGGATCGAGCGCAGCTCCGCCATGTCTTCGGGTTCGATCTCAGGCAGATCCGGGTAAAGATCGCGCAAGGCAGAGAGGATTTCGACCTGCTTGATCGAGTCGATGCCGAGCTCGCCTTCCAGGTCCATGTCCTGGTCCAGCATATCCGGCGGGTAACCGGTCTTGTCGGAAATCAGCATACGGATGGCATCCACACTTGGGCCGCCGCCCTCTGACGAACTGGTCGTCGTCACCGTGGCCGCAGGCGCAGACTCTGGTTTGGCGGGTGCAGGTGTAGCGGCCGGCGCCGCGCCGCCAATGAAGCCCGCAACCAGGCGAATGGTGCGTAGTTCAGACAATTGCTCCGGCTCGATTTCCGGCAGGTCCGGCATGTCATCGCGAAGGCTGGACAGGATTTCCACTTGCTTGATGGAGTCGATCCCAAGCTCGCCCTCAAGGTCCATGTCCGGGTCCAGCATGTCTGTCGGATAGCCGGTCTTCTCGGCCACGATACCGGTCACGAATGCCAGGGCATCGAAGGTTGCTGGCACACGCGCGGATGCTGGGGATGGGGATGGCGCAGCGCTAGACGAGGGCCCACCAGGCGGTGTGGTAATTGCGGGTGGCAGGTCAGGCGCGGCCATAATGGTCGGCTGGCTCGGCGCGGGCGCTGGAGGGGCCACGGGCGGCGGCACTGGCCCGGCAGCGCGAGCCGGCGGTGCCAAAGGGGCCGACGGTCCGCCGGGCGCCACACCCCCGCCATAGAGCGCGGTCGTGGCTTGCAGGAAGGATGTGTGGGCGTTCGTCATCGCCCTCACGAACTCAGTATGGCTGTCGGCGATAGCTTGAAGGGCCAGTGGTGCGGGCGCAGTTCTTGCGGGCGGCTGGGACATTTCTTGATGCAGTCCTTCTTCTTGTACCTCCATTCTGGAGGCTTGTGGTTCAGGTTGTTCGGGCGGCGCCGCGTTCGGCGGCGGCAAGGCAGCTGCGCCGCCTCGAGGTGGATAGGGCTTGTTATAGTTTGCGCCGGTGATCTCGACGCTGAATTTTGGCGGATCTGTCGGCTCCGGCTCAGGCGGTAAGTCACCAAACAGGCCGGAAAGGTCCATCGCCTGCCCGGCGAGGCTGAGGCGTGCGATACCGTTCAGGAAGGCGAAGGTCCCGTTCTGCGATTTCTGATCCAGGTTGACGACGCAGATATCATCGCGCGCTTGCAGATTGTCCCGGACAAGACCCGACAGGATATTGCCAGGTCCGATCTCGACAAAAGTCCGCGCGCCTTGCGCATAGAGCGCCTCAAGGCAGGCCCTGAATTCAACCGGATTGGCAATCTGCTTCGGCAAGGCCCGGGCGATGGCCTGTCCAGTCTTGGGAAAGGGCTGCCCATCCTTGTTGCTGAACACGGGCAATTTGGCGTTGCGGAACCGGATTTCGCTAAGGGCCTCGGCGAACGTCTCGACCGCCGGGGCGACAATGGGTGAATGGAAAGCCGTGCCGACGGGCAGCTGGCGCGCCTTGATCCCGGCGGCCTCGAACCTGCCCAAAGCCCGTCCGATCTCCTCGACTGGACCGGACAAAACGGTCTGGGTCGGGGAGTTCTTGTTCGCGGCCACCAAGTCCAGTCCCTCTTTGGCCACCACGCCAAGCGCCGTTTCGGCGTCAGCCTGAACGGCCATCATGCTGCCGGACAGCTTGTCAGCGGCCTCAGCCATGGCCCGGCCACGCGCGACCGCGACGCTGATGGCATTCTTCGCAGACAAGGCACCGCCATAGTGCAGCGCCATGACTTCACCAAAGCTGTGCCCGGCGGCCATATCGGCGGTCAGGCCCAATTGATCCAGCACGGCCAGCTGCGCCAGCGCCACCGCACCAATGGCCGGTTGCGCGTGATCGACCCGCGTCAGGCTTGCCATCTGCGCGGCGCGACTGGCTTCGTCAAAAGCAGGTGCCGGGAAGCTGAGCTCATGCAGTTGCATCGCACCTGCCGCCGGGTGGTCGCACAACTTATCCCAGACCCTGCGCGCCGCTGGAAACGCCATGGCGAGATCAGCCCCCATGCCGACATATTGGCTGCCCTGCCCAGCGAACAGGAAGGCTGTCTTGCCTGCCAGGACTGGCCCGGATGCGAAATGCACCCCGCCGCCCTGGGGCAGGTGATCGCTCGTGCCCCGCTCAACCGCGCCGATCAGCTTGTCGGCCTTGGCGTGGAAATCCGCCACCGATCTGGCAACGATCGCCGCGCGCAGCGGCGCATCCGCCGCGAACCGCGCATGCGACCGTGTCGCCAGGTTGGCCAGGTCCGCTTCGCAAGTGACCGCCTCTCGCGCTGCCTGCACTGCGGCGCACAGCTCGTCCGTGCCTGGCGCAGAGATCATGACCAGTTCACACGGCAGGACACGTGGCGGCTCGGCGACGTTCGGCCCGGTATATTCCTCCAGCGTGCAGTGAAAATTGCTGCCGCCAAACCCGAATGAGCTGACCGACGCGCGCCGCGCCACCTTGGGTGACTTGATCCACGGACGGGCGACCGTGTTGAGATAGAAGGGCGAGCCCTCACGCAAGGCCTCTGCCGGTTCGGTCACCTTGATTGTCGGCGGCAGAATTTTCCGCGACAGGGCCGCAACCGTCTTGATCAGGCTGGCGGCGCCCGCTGCGGCCTTCGTGTGCCCGATCTGCGACTTGACGGAACCGACAGCGCACCAGGGCGCATCCACCGGGCCATCAGGTGCGAAGACCGCGTGCAGGCCCTCCAGCTCCGTGCGATCCCCGGCGACCGTGCCGGTGCCATGCGCCTCGACCAGATCAACCGTCTCAGGGCCGTATCCGGCCTGTTCATATGCCCGGGTAAGCGCCCTCGCCTGCCCGCTTGCCAGGGGCGCATAAATCGCCGTGGCCCGCCCATCCGAGGCCCCACCCAAGCCGCGAATGACGGCATGGATGCGATTGCCATCGCGTTCGGCATCGTCGAGGCGGCGCAGCGCCAGCATGCCAATGCCCTCGCCCAGCATCGTGCCGTCTGCATCTGCCGAGAAAGGACGGCAATCACCCGACCGTGACAAGGCCGGCGTCTTGGAAAAGCACATGTACATCAGGATGTCGTTCAGCGTGTCCACCCCGCCCACCAGCACCGTGTCGGACTCACCGCTGCGCAATTCATGCAGGCCAATCTGCACCGCTGCGAGGCTCGACGCACAGGCCGCATCGGCGACATAGTTGCTGCCTCCGAGGTCCAAGCGATTGGCGATGCGTCCAGCCACGACATTGCCCAGCAGGCCGGGAAATGTGCTTTCCTTCCACTCTGCAAAATTGGCGGCAATCCGGGCGGCAGCATCCTGCACGGTCGCTTCGTCAATCCCGGCTTCGCGCATGCCCTTGACCCAGGCTGGCTGGCTGAGGCGACCGGCCATGTGGGCCGTCAATTCGGTTGCCGATGCTACACCAAGGACGACGCTGGTCCGTGCGCGATCCAGTCGCCCGCCGGTTTCACGCTCGGCCTCTTCGAGCACCTGTTGCGCCGCCACCAGGGCCAGCAATTGCGAGGTGTCGGTTGATTGCAACGCATTTGGCGGCACCCCGAACGCCACCGGATCAAACTTGATCGGCGCAATGAAGCCGCCGCGCCGACCATAGGTCTTGTCGGGCGCTGCCGGATCGGGGTCGTAATAGTCTTCTGGCAACCAGTGCGTCTCGGGCACATCCTGGAACGTATCGACACCTTCAAAAATGTCGCGCCAGAACCCGGTCGTATGCCCACGGCCGGGAAAGATTGCGCCGATTGAGACAACAGCGATTGGTGCATTCTGCATCAAGCCGGTCTGCGTTTTTGCCATCTAGATCGCTAACTCCCTTGGCTTGAAAGCCTGCAATGCATTCGGCACTGCCAGACCTGCTGACCGCAATTGAGAAATGCGTGTGATTCGGGTTGCGCCTTCCAGAATATTCCAGCCAACCTGAGCGACATTTCTATTGTTTAATGGTTCCAGGAAACTGCCTGTCACCCATTCATTGAACGCCCCCATGGCCGGGCCACACCAGATCTGGAAATCCGAGCGCCGCGCCGCCTCGCCTTCACGGGCCCACTGGGCGCCCATGAACAGGTAGCGCCGACAGACCAGGGCAAAGCGCACACGCGCATCGTCCTGACCGCGTTGCGCCGTTTGCGGCGCGGCCTTGGCCAAGTATGCGTGGGAGGCTTGCCAGGCCGTCTCGAAACGCTCGCCGAGGACATCTTCCAGCCACGCCTTGTCCTTGTCTGACAAGCTCTCGAAGGTCGCCCCGTCCCGGTAGAACCGGTAGAGTTTCTCGCCGCGCGGGCCGAACAGCGTTCCCCGCTTGAGCACCTGCACCTTCACCCCCTGCTCGAACATGTCCGCCGCTGGGGCCATCATCATGTCCGCAGGCCCGGCCTTGGCCAGCGCCTCTTTGCCCAGCTCAGACAGGCCAGACTCGACGCAGGCCTGGTTCACCGATCCGGTAATCACATAGGCCGCGCCCATGGCAAAAGCTGCGGCAGCCGCATGCGGTGTACCGATCCCGCCGGCCAGGCCGATCCGTATCTGGTCCTGGGAGAAGCCGAACTTGCAGCAAATCTCGGCCCGCGCCGCGGCGACAGATGTATAGACTGTCGGCAGGGGCTGATTGTCCGTGTGCCCGCCGGAATCGGCTTCAGCGGTGATGTCACAGGCAATTGGAACACGGCTCGCCAGTTCGGCCTGCTGCGCCGTCAATTGTCCGGCGCTCACCAGATCATTCAGCATTTTCTCCGGCGCGGGCGACATGAAGGGGCGCGCGACTTCGGCTCTGGACACCTTGGCGAAGACATGTGTTGAGCGGCGCACCTGGCCATTGGCATCAAGCGACAGGCCAGCAGCGGCATAGCGAACAATCTGCGGCGACAGGCGCATATAGGCCGACGCCGACACGCGCGTGACGCCCTGTGCCAGGAACAGGTCAACCACGGCCGCCTCATAGCCCGGCTCTTGCGGGGTGTGGATCAGGTTCGCGCCGAAAGGCTGATCGGGCTGGCTGAGCCCGGCGCGGATCTTGTCCAACCCGGCACGAATCTCATCCGGCGACAGGCCCGCACTGCCAAAGAAGCCCAGGAACCCTGCCCGGCTGGCAGCGATAACCATATCCGGTGTCGCAATGCCTCGGGCCATTTCGCCGACAATGTACGGAAAACGCACGGCATGGACCTGCTGGAACGCCCCGCCGCCCAGAAATTCCGGATAGACCGGTGGCAGGACGTAACACGGTGCATCACCATCCGCTTCCGGGCTGACACTCAGGCCAGCGCTCGTCTGGTAAATCGCGCATGGCTGGCGCGCTTGATCTGCGCACACACGCAAGGCGGCTTCCGCTTTTGTCTCAAGCGGCATCTTATGTATCTACCCCCCACGAGACGACATAAACTGACTGGAGACTAGGCAGGCACCATCTGGATAGCAACCTGATTTTCAAGGATTTATTTAGCACCTTCCGACGATTGACTTGGTTAACTGGCGCTGGTCTTGCAAGCGCGGGCGAAACGGGCCGCTCAGCCGCTGGTCGCGGAACGCTCCACAAGGCCACATGCGACCAGGCAATTGATGCCAAGCTGTCATCTTTAGACCTGTCCATCTCTGCCCGCTCCTTGCACCGCAAAAATGTCCGTCAAATAAGGCCCGCAAGCAAGTCACAAGCCTGCGTCATTCCGGCCTCGGCACCTTCAGCCGTCCCTGGGCCTGGTTGTATCAGCCCAGCGAGGACTTACCAAAACACAGGACCTGTCAGAGTCGCAGCAGGCTCGCCAGGTTGTTCTTCTGCATGTCGCTGGAGCCGCCGACAATCGGCATGCCGAGCAAGTCGCGCACGCATCGCTCGATGTCATAGGCGTCTGACAAGCCATACGCCCCGATCACCTGCTGGCAGGCAATCCCGATCTCGACCCCGATATCGGCGCAGAACAGTTTCGCCATTGCCGTCTCGACCGAACATGGCTGGCCCTGGCTGGCGAGCCACGCCCCGTGATAGAGCATATGGCGACAGGCGGCGAGCTTGGTGCGCGCTTCCACCAGCTTGTGACGTATGGCCTGATGGCGGGCAATGGGCTTGCCGAACTGTTCACGCGTCTGGGCATAATCCCAGGCTTCAGCCATCGCCGCACGGGCCGTGCCGTAGGCGACAGCCGTGATCTCGATCTTCTCGACATCCAGCGCCCGCCCGGTCAGCATCTGGAAACCCCGGTTCCAGTTCTCCTCGCCGCCCACCAGCGCTGACTTCGGTAGCCGGACATCGTCGAAATAAACGTCCATGGACTTGGTGTAGCGCAGGTTCACATGTTCCAGCGGCTGCATGGTCACGCCTGGCGCATCGGTGGGCACTAGCACGAAGGACAGGTTGTTGCGCTTGTCTTCAACCGGCCCCGAGCGCACGAGGCAATAGATGTAGCTGGCCCAGTCTGCCCCGGTGCACCAGCGCTTGGTGCCATTGATGACAATCTCGTCGCCGACGATTTCGGCCCGCGTTTCAACGCTCGTCAGGTCACCGCCGACATTCGGTTCCGACAATCCGTAGGACAGGAACATCTCGCCCCGGGCCAGGCGCGGCAGCAAGTCCTGCTTCTGCTCCGGCGTGCCATTCTCGGAAATGTTCATGCCGCCATAGAAAGCGGCGTGAATGTAGGGGCCTGCCATGCTCGAGCCGCCTTGGCACAGTTCGTCAATCACCGCTGCGGCTGCATAAATATCCTGACCCGCCCCGCCATATTCTTCCGGTATGGTCAGGCCGATCAGGCCCATTTCGGCAATCTCCCGGAACAGTTCGCGGTCCCAGGTCGACAGTCGATCCCACTCCTGGCGCTTCTCACGCGGCATCTTCTCGGCCACGAAACGCTGCAGCTGGCGGCGGATCTCGACCACATGATCAGGCTCTTCGGCGAAATAGGTCATGTCTGTGTGTCCTTGTCGGGTCTAGTCGCCCGTCAGCTTCGGCGCACGCTTCTCGCGAAAGGCGTCAACAGCTTCCTTGCGGTCGGCATGGATGTTCGACACGCTTTCCCAGCCAACGCTGGCATCCATGACCTGCGCAGCCAGCGCGCGCAACGGAATGTTGGCGACGGTCTTGGTCCAGCGCACGGCCCATTTCGGGTTAGCCTGCAATTTGGCAACAAGTTCAGCCACTTTCGCATCCAGCTCGTCACCCGGAACGGCGTAATTGATCAGGCCCAGCTCCCTGGCCTCTGCGGCGCTCAGCAGATCCCCGGTCATCAGCAATTCCTTGGCCTTGGCATAGCCAATCAGCTGCGGCCAGATCAGCGCACCCCCATCCCCCGCGACCAGGCCGACCTTGACATGCGGGTCGCCAATCTTCGCCGTCTCGTCGGCAATGATGATGTCACAAAGCAGAGCAATGGTTGCGCCCAGCCCGGCGGCAGCCCCGTTCATCCGGCAGATGAGTGGCTTTTCAACCTCAAGGATCGACGACACGATACGCTTGGCTTCCCAGGCAATATCGCGAAACCGGGACGGGTTGGCGATCTGCTCGTCGAACCAGTCGAAATCGCCCCCGGCACAGAAGGCGCGCCCCTTCGCAGTCAGGATAATAATGTCAGAGGCGCTATCACGTTGCAGATCGGCAAACACGCGTCCGAATTCTTCATGCATGACCGCATCGACGCCATTGACCGGATGGTCTGAGGTAATCGCTGCGGTCAGCACCGCGCCATCGCGCTCGAACGTAAACCGCTTGTATTCGGCTCTGGTAATATCAAAGGGCGTGGTCATTCTTCCTCTCCCACTTTCACGACGCGGCGGCCAAAATTCTCGCCGCGGAACAGGCCGCAGAATGCTTCCGGCATCGCCTCGATTCCGTCGAACCGCTCTTCCTTGAGCTGCAATTTCCCAGCCGCAAACAGCCCGGCCATTTCGTTCAGCGCAACTGGGA